>NSIA01000098.1 GCA_002737585.1 Planctomycetaceae bacterium
CTTCTGGTGAGTACTTGAAGACGCCCATGGCATCGAAGCCAAACTCTTGCACGAACTCCAGCAGCTCTTCATGGTCCGCCTGCGTCTCGCCAGGGAATCCAGTGATGAAGGTGGTTCGAATGGCGATGCCCGGCATACGTTCGCGCAACTTCTCAAGGAGTTCCGCTTGCTGACGCTTGGATGTGTGACGACGCATCGAAGTGAGCATCGAGTCACTCATGTGTTGCAGCGGCATGTCGATGTACTTGACCACGTTCTCAAGTGATGCCATGGCATCAATCATTTCATCGGTGAAGTTGGACGGATACGCGTACATCAAGCGTGCCCAGCCAGCGCCGTGTTCGCGCACTGCGCCGTCCACTGCGCGCAACATGCCAACCAGGCCTTCGGTATAGCCAATATCGTTACCAAAACTAGTAGTGTCTTGACCGATCAGGTTCAGTTCAAACGCGCCATCAGCAAGCAGCGCGCGCGCTTCAGAGACGATGGTTTCCACCGGCTTGGAACGCATCTTGCCACGAATGGACGGAATGGTGCAGAACGCGCAGCGCTGGTTGCAGCCTTCGCTCACGCGCAGGTATGCCCAGTGGCGCGGGGTCAGTCGGAAGCGGTTTGAGTCATCCTCAAAGTAGCCGATGCCTTTGCCGTCTTTGCCGTTGACGGTGAGTCCGGTGGTGGCGATGCCGCGTTCGGCGGCGGCTTGCAGCGCGTTGCCTGCAATCCAGTAGCGCGGTGCATCGGTGCCGGCGGTGCCGGGGCCAGCGTTGGCTTCGCGCGCCGCGCGGCCGCTCACAGCGTCCATGATGTGGTCACGATCAAAGACACCAATCATGGCGTCGATACCAGGTGCCCACTCCAGCATCTTGGCGCGGTGGCGCTGCACGAGGCAGCCAGCCACTACCACGCGCTTCACCGTGCCAGCGCGTTTGCGCTCGAGTGCTTCTTGAATGACTTCCAGACTTTCGTCCTTGGACGCTTCCAGAAATCCGCAGGTGTTGATGACGATGGCGTCGGCTGCATCGTGGTCGGAGACCAGCTTGATGCCGCCAGCGGCCAAGACGCCGAGCATCTTCTCGCTGTCAACAAGGTTCTTCGGGCAGCCGAGGCTGACGAATGCGACGGAGCGAATGGAGTCATCGGAAGCGGTCATCGAAGGGGCGATTCTAGGCAGTTCCGCTCAGGACGCGAAGTGTGCCAGCATGGTGCGCCATTCCCCGTAGCGGTATGGGACGTCATGCGCGTCGTGGAGGGCGCGGAGGCGGGCGAGGGTGCGCTCTGAGAGGTCTTCCTGCCACCCGGCGGCACGGGGGTCACAGAAGTAGATCCGGCACCCGAGCGGGCGCACTGCATGCACTCCGCAGCGTCCGTTGTCTAGGAATGGGCAGTCGCCGCGCATGGCGGCGGCGCGGACGGCGGCTGCGTCCGGCACCATGCCCGAGCCGCGCAGGCACCAGGCGGCTTCGATGCCGGTGACGTACAGGCGGTGACCGTATTCCTCAAAGCGGCAGCAGCGGCCGCTGGCGTTGCAGACCGGGCGCAAGGTTTCCGTCTCGGTAGCAACAACGCCGTAGATGGCGCGCAGTTCTGCGTCGATGGCTGGGTTCCAAGCGGCCTCGCTCCACCGTGCGGCGAGTTCGGCAGCATCGGGAGGGAGCGCAGCGAAAGGATCAGCTGCGCCGGAATTCACCGCGGCCAGCTCCCGCCTTCGGCCTTGTCACGCTCAAGCGCAACACGAATCTGCAGGTAGTCATGCACCGGACCCTTGTCCATGCCGGGGCACGGGACGTGTTTCTTGGTCTCTTCCCACGCCTTGCGGCTGCGAAGGTTGCCATCCCAGAATGGCCACGTGCGGCATTGCTCGGGGCGTGCTTCGTACAGTCCGCATACTGCTTTACCGGGGATTGAATTGCGATCAAGGAAGATGCAATCGTTGCCGAACTCGGTGGTCTTCTCGCGGAGTGAGCGCTGCTTCCCGACCTTGCGCGCATAGCGCTCCAGGAATTCAGCAAGCGGAAGATTGAGTTTCTCAGCCATCGCGCGGCCTTCATCGGGCGTGAAGAGCACAACGCCTTCTGGACCCGTGCAGCAGTTGCCGCACATGGTGCATTCGAACTGGAGTCCGTCGCGATACCAAGGTTCACCCTTGCCGCGTGCGATTGATGGTTCAGGCATGGAGAGAGAGTCTACGAGTTACATCGGTGCCGGCAGCAGCGGGGCATCCAATTAGTTGCGAACACGTTGAGCGTCGTGAACGACCGCCGTAAGCACAACGCCCCCGGCGCAGGGCCGGGGGCGTTGGAAGTTTCATGCAATGGAGTCAGGCTTTAGTCGCCGGGCTCTTCGTCGGCCACGAGTTCGCTTGCGCCTTCAACGGCGGTGCGCAGTGACTCGTTCAGATCAGCAAGGGTTTCCTGGCTGATGGTGGTGGCGTACGCCGGGCTCTCTGCTCCGAGTTCCTCGGCCTCATCGCGCGCCTCGGCCAAGAAGGCCTCGTCGCTCGTCTCGTCGCCTTCTGGAACATCCACAAGCTTGGCAACGCGAATGCGCTGGTAGGAGTGGAAGCCAGTTCCGGCTGGAATGAGGTGACCCAGGATGACGTTCTCCTTGAGACCGCGGAGTTCGTCCGTGGCGCCGGCAAGGGCGGCCTCGGTGAGAACCTTGGTGGTCTCCTGGAAGCTTGCGCCCGACAGGAAGCTCTCGCTCTGCAGCGAAGCCTTGGTGATGCCGAGCAGCAACGTCTTGTACGTGGCTGGCTTTGGCTTCTTGGTCTTCGCTTCCTTGCCGCCCTTGTCCTTGGCGAGCGCGTTGGCTTCCTTGATGTCTTCCTTGGAGAACAAACTTCCAATGAGGAGCGAGGTGTCGCCCGAGTCCTCGATGCGCAACATGCCGCTGAGGTTCTCGTTGCGCTGCTTGAGGTCGAAGCGTTCAACAACTTGGTTCGGCAGGAAGTCGCTGTCACCAGGGGTGGTGACGCGCACCTTGCTCAACATCTGTCGCAGGATGGTTTCGATGTGCTTGTCGGAGATCACCACGCCTTGTGCGCGATAGACATTCTGCACCTCGTCCAGCATGTAGCTGTACAGGGCTTCTTCGCCCTTGATGCGCAGGATGTCAGCAGGAACCTGTGGACCTTCGGTGAGCGGATCGCCCGACACCACGCTGTCGCCCGTGTGGACGCGCAGGTGCTTGCCCTGCGGAACGTGATGGTCGAACTCTTCGCCCGAGTCAGAGACGACGCGGATGGTCATCTTGCCCTTACGCTTGTCACTCAGAAGTTCCACGCGTCCGCCGATTTCGGCCAGCACAGCGGGGTCCTTGGGATTACGAGCTTCGAAGAGTTCAGTGACGCGGGGCAGACCACCGACGATGTCAGCGCTGCGTCCAGCTTCCTTCGGCTGGCTAGCAACCAACTGACCGGCGGTGACCATGGCACCTTCTTCCACTTCGATACGAGCCTTGGCAGGCAAGTGATGGAAGTCCAAGATCGCGCCTGAGCCGTCCAAGATGGTGATCTGCGGATGCTTCTCGCCCTTGTGCTCAGTGATGATGCGCTCGGTGTTTGCACCGCGGATCTCCACCTTGACGGTCTCGCCGACGATGACGTCTTCGAACTTAATCTTGCCGGGCTTCTCAGCCAAGATCGGTGTCTTGGTTGCATCCCACTTGACCAGCGAGTGACCCTTCTTGATTGGGTCGCCGCTGCGCACCAAGATGGTTCCGCCGTACGGCACTGGGTGGTGCTCAAGTTCGCGGCCCTTCGCATCGTTGATGCGGATGATGCCGTTCTTCTTGAGTGCCACGAACGCCTTGGTTCCGTCCTCGAGGGTGGTTTCAACTTCGTTGCACTCAACCACCTCAACGATGCCCGCGGTCTTCGCCTTGTGCACGGTGTCGGCGACGGTGCTGACTGCGATACCGCCGGTATGGAAGGTACGCATGGTGAGCTGCGTACCTGGTTCACCGATGGACTGCGCCGCGATGATGCCGACGGCCATTCCCTGCTCAACCGGCTGGCCGGTGGAGAGGTCCATGCCGTAGCAAGCGCCGCAGACGCCGCGTGCGGTCTCGCACGTGAGCGGACTGCGAACATGCACGGTGTCGATGCCAAGATCTTCGATCTCGCGGGCAATGATGTCCGTGATGATCTGGTTCTTGCCAACAACTTCGCGACCAGTACGCAGATCGACGATCGCCTGCAGGGCAGTGCGGCCGCGGATCTGGTCCTTCAGCGGAACATCCACTTCTTCGCCCTTGTACAGGGGGCGCTTCGGAACGCCGGACTTCGTGCCGCAATCAGGCTCGATGACGGTGACCGACTGCGCCACGTCGCAAAGCTTGCGCGTGAGGTAGCCGGAGTCAGCGGTCTTGAGTGCGGTATCGGCCAATCCCTTACGGGCGCCGTGCGTTGAAGCGAAGTACTCCAAGACGGTAAGACCGTCACGGAAGTTGGACTTAATAGGGGTCTCAATGATCTCGCCGCTTGGCTTGGCCATGAGGCCGCGCATACCTGCAAGCTGCTGCATCTGGCTGCGGTTACCTCGGGCGCCCGACTCTGCGAACAGATACACGGGGTTGAGGTAGCGAGCACCGACGGTGGAAGGCACTTCCTTCGTACCCATGTCAACCTCTGCTCCCGTCACGATGTCGCGACGGTCGTTCTTCAGGGTCTCCATGAGCTTGTCGGAGATGTCATTACGGCACTTCGCCCAGAGTTCGAGCACCTGGTTACGACGCTCGGTGTCAGTGATGGCACCGTTCTCGTAACTGCGCTCAACCTTGAGCACCTTCTTCTCGGTGTCTTCGAGCAGCTTTTCCTTGTCCGCGCTGACGCGCAGATCGGTGATACCGAAGGAGAGACCGGAGACGGTGGAGTAGCGGAAGCCAACTTCCTTCATCTTGTCGAGCAGGTCGATCGTGTCGGCCTTGCCGCGGCGTTGGAAGGTGTCATCGATGACGCGCGCTGCACCCTTCTTGGTGAGCGGGCAGTTGTAGAAGGGCATTCCTGGAGGCAGGATCTCGTTGAAGATCAAGCGACCAAGGGTGGTGACAATGCGACGGTTCTCAGCGAGCTTCTTCGGCTGCTCCTTCTCCTTCTCGACCGTTTCAGCGAAACGCTCGTGGCGGATTTCGATCCAGTCATGCAGATCGATGGTCTTGGCTTCGAGGGCCAAGAGGGCTTCGGAAACATCCTTGACGCGCAGCATCGACTTCGGATCAGCTGGCTTGTCCTTGGCCGCAACGGTCAAGAAGTACACGCCCATGACGATGTCCTGGGACGGGCTGACGATCGGATTGCCGTTCGCCGGGCTGAAGATGTTGTGGATGGACATCATCAGCACTTGCGCTTCGGCCTGAGCCTCAACGCTGAGCGGAAGATGCACTGCCATCTGGTCGCCGTCGAAGTCGGCGTTGTAGCCGGTGCAGACGAGCGGATGGATCTTGATGGCGTTGCCTTCAACGAGTACTGGCTCGAAGGCCTGGATACCCATTCGGTGCAGCGTTGGAGCGCGGTTCAAGAGGACCGGGTGATTCTTGATCACCGTCTCCAAGATGTCCCACACTTCAGCATCGCGACGCTCAAGCATGCGCTTGGCGCTCTTGATGGTGTCAGCGAGGCCTTGCTCCTTGAGCTTGCGAATGATGAACGGCTGATACAACTCAAGCGCGATCTTCTTCGGCAGACCGCATTGCCAGAGCTTGAGCTCTGGACCAACGACGATCACTGAACGCGCCGAGTAGTCAACGCGCTTGCCGAGCAGATTCTCGCGGAATCGACCCTGCTTGCCCTTGATCATGTCGGTGATCGACTTGAGAGGGCGGTTGGAGGAGCCGAGCACCGGGCGACGGCAGCGGCCGTTGTCAAACAACGCATCGACAGCCTGCTGAAGCATGCGCTTCTCGTTGCGGATGATCACCTCGGGGGCGTTCAGATCCATCAACTTCTTGAGACGGTTGTTACGGTTGATGATGCGGCGGTAGAGATCGTTGAGATCGCTGGTGGCAAAGTTGCCGCTTTCCAGCATGACCAGCGGACGCAGGTCCGGTGGGATCACTGGAACGACATCGAGCACCATCCACGTTGGATCGTTGGGGCTCTTGCGGATCGCTTCCACGATCTTCAAGCGCTTAGAGAGATCCTTCTGCTTCTGCTTGCTCTTCGTATTGAAGAGATCATCGCGGAGTTTGACTGCCTCTTCATCGAGGTCGAGCTTCATCGGCCCGAGGAGTTCGCGCACTGCTTCAGCGCCCATCATGGCGGTGAAGGTGCCGTGGCCGTACTTCTCAAGCGCGGCGCGGTACTCATCTTCCGTGAGCATCTGCTTGAATTCGAGTTCGGTGGAACCCGGATCGGTGATGACGTAGTCCTGGAAGTACACGACCTTCTCAATGTCGCTGGTCTTCACGGCGAGCAGGTTGCCAAGACGGCTTGGCATGGCCTTGAAGTACCAAATGTGCACGATCGGCGCAGCGAGGTTGATGTGACCCATGCGCTTGCGTCGCACGCGGCTGTGCGTGACCTTGACGCCGCAGCGGTCGCAAATGATGCCCTTGTACTTGGTGCCCTTGTACTTGCCGCAGGCGCACTCAAAGTCGCGCTCTGGTCCAAAGATCCGCTCACAGAACAGACCGTCGCGCTCGGGACGGTAGGTTCGGTAGTTGATGGTCTCTGGCTTCTTGACTTCGCCAAAGCTCCAGCTGCGGATGTCGTTGGGACCCGCAAGGGTGATCTTCACGGCGCCGATGTCGTTCACGCGGTCGTAGACGTTTTCAGACATATGTCAGTACTCGCTTGTATGGCCGCCAGCAGGGCGGGGATGCGGTCGTTCGGTCGGAGGCCGTCAGAGACGGCGTAACTCCGGTCGCGCGCCCGTTGCTGGGCGCGCGACCGGTGATGTTGCGCGGGCTTAGTCGAGGATTGGACGATCGTCGCCCGAGAGTTTCTCGAGCTGGATGTTCATTGCAAGACCCTTGATTTCGTGGCAGAGGACGTCGAACACGACGGGCATGCCCGCCTCCAAGGTGTTCGTGCCCTTGACCATTGAGTCGTAGATCTTCGTGCGTCCTTCCACGTCGTCGCTCTTGACAGTGAGGAGTTCCTGCAAGACGTAGGCAGCGCCGTACGCCTCGAGGCCCCACACTTCCATTTCGCCGAAGCGCTGACCGCCTGTGCGCGCCTTACCACCCAGCGGCTGCTGCGTGATGAGGCTGTAGGGGCCCGTGCTACGTGCATGGATCTTGTCGTCGACCAAGTGATGCAGTTTCAGGATGTACATGAAGCCAACGGTGGTCTTCTGGCTGAATGGCTCGCCAGTTCGTCCGTCGTAGAGCTGAACCTTGCCGGTCATTGGCATCCGTGCGAGCAGTTCGCGCGGGGTGCCAGGATCCTTGCCGGTCTTCTCGAAGGTATCGAGACGATTGGCGATGTGCGCGTTGGCTTCCTTGACCTGATCAAAGATCTCGGCCTCGGATGCACCATCGAACACCGGAGTCAGCGCTTGGAAGCCGAGCACCTGCGCCGCCCAGCCGAGGTGAACCTCGAGAATCTGGCCGACGTTCATACGACTCGGCACGCCGAGCGGATTCAGGAGCACGTCAACTGCAGTGCCGTCCTCAAGGAATGGCATGTCTTCTTCGGGAACGATGCGGGCGATGACGCCCTTGTTTCCGTGTCGACCGGCCATCTTGTCACCGACGGAGAGCTGACGCTTGGTAGCGACATACACCTTGACCATCTCAAGGACGCCTGAAGGCAGCTCATCGCCGCGCTTCATGTGGCCAACCTTGCGCTCCTTCTCGGAGAAGATGCCGGTGATGCGCGGCCAGAACTGACCGTAGGTCACCATGGCCAGATCGCGTGCTTCCTTGGAGCCCTTCATCCACTTCTCTGAGAAGTTCTGGATCTGCTCGAGGATGACTTCTTCGATGTCACTTGCACCGACCTTCTGACGGGTGCTCGGGTCGACCATCTCGGCGCCGAGAGCGGCATTGACCAAGAGCACCATCTGCTTGAACAGCGAGATGGCCTTCTTGTCGAGCTCTTCTTCGAACTCCGAGATCTCCTTCTTGAGTTGCTTCTTCTGCTCCTCATTCAAGTGCATGCGACGGCTGAAGCGCTTGGCTCCAATGACGACGCCTTCGGTGCCGGCTGGCACTTCAAGCGAGTCATTCTTGACGTCTTCACCGGCGCGACCGAAGATCGCGTGGAGCAACTTCTCTTCCGGGCTGAGCTCGGACTTGGACTTGGGGCTGACCTTGCCGACGAGGATGTCGTTCGGGCCGACGCGTGCGCCGACTCGGATGACACCGAACTCATCAAGGTTGCGCAGCATCTTCTCGGAGACGTTCGGGATGTCCGCAGTGAACTCCTCGCGACCAAGCTTGGTCTCGCGGATTTCCACTTCGAAATTCTCGATGTGAATCGAGGTGAACACGTCGTGCTTCACCAAGCGCTCGTTGATGACGATGGCGTCCTCAAAGTTGTAGCCGTCAAAGGTGTTGAACGCCACGAGTGCGTTCTTGCCGATGGCGAGCTCGCCCATGATGGTGGAGGCGCCGTCGGCGATGATCTCGCCTGCCTTCACCTTCTGGCCGGGCTTCACAACTGGACGCTGGTTCTGGCAGGTGCGCTCGTTGAGTCCAGCGAACTTGCGCAGGTTGTACTCATCGGCGTTGTCAATGATGATGCGCTGWCCGTCAACGAAGGTGACGACGCCCGAACGGGCAGCCTTCACRATCATGCCGGAGTGCGWACCGACGACGCGTTCCATGCCCGTTGCAACGCACGGCGGATCGCTCTTGACGAGCGGCACTGCTTGGCGCTGCATGTTCGAACCCATCAGGGCTCGGTTGGCATCGTCATGCTCAAGGAAGGGGATCAGCGAGGCGCTGACGCCGACGATCTGCTTGGGGCTGATGTCAACGAACTGCACTTCGCCTGGCTCAACCAAGACCAAGTCAACATCGTTCGACTCGTCTTTATTGCTGCGACGGCGCGCGAGCACCTTCTCAAGCTTGGGGTTCCGGATGTTGGAGATGTTGCCGCTGGCATCCATGGCGTCCGAAGGAGCCAAGATGTGCTTCAACTCTTCGTCAGCACGGAGCTTGACGACCTTGCCGCTGACCTTCGCGTTGCGAACTTCGCGGTACGGGGTCTGCAGGAAGCCGTAGTCATCGATTTCGGCATAAATACCGAGCGATGCGATCAGACCGATGTTGGTGCCTTCCGGCGTTTCAATCGGGCAGATACGTCCGTAATGAGAGATGTGCACGTCGCGCACTTCGAAGCCTGCGCGCTTGCGGTTGAGTCCGCCTGGTCCAAGTGCCGAGAGGCGCCGTTCATGCACAAGCATGGAAAGCGGGTTCGTCTGGTCAACCACCTGCGAAAGTTCGCTGCGGCCGAAGAAGAACTCGATGGCGCTGGAGATGCTCTTGGAGTTGACGAGGTCAGCGATCTTGCTGATTTCGCCTGGCTCCTTGACACTCATGCGCTCTTGGACGGTGCGCTTGAGCTTCAGGAAGCCCTTGCGCATTTCTTCGGTCGCCAGCTCATCGAGCGTGCGGAGTCGACGATTGCCCAAGTGATCGATGTCATCAACAAACTGTTCCTTGCCCGTTCCGCGGAGGTCAAGCATGTAGCGGATGACGGCGAGGAAATCCTCGGCGCGAATGCGCTGCATGTCTTCGCCGACCTTCTTGTACTTCGGGTCGTGGTCGAACTTGCGGTTCATGCGGAAGCGACCAACGCGTCCGAGGCGATAGCGGCTGTCGTCAAAGAACTTCTCTTCGAAGAGCTTGCGAGCCTTGTCCACCTGCGGCGGGTTGCCGGGACGGAGGCGGCCGTAGATCTTGAGCAAGGCTGCTTCGTGTTCGCTGACTTCGGCAAGGAAGTCCAGCTTCTCTTCAGCAAGCGTGTTGAGGATCAGCGAGTCACCAGGATTGGTAACAACGCGAACGCTCTTCAGATTGCTGGCGAGGATGTTCTCAAGACCCTTCTCACCGAGCTGCGAACCAACGCGGCAGAGTTCCTCGCCGGTTTCGCTGTCGATGATCAGTTCCGCTGAGTAATGGAGCGGGGTGAGCTTCTTTGCTGCAAGGTCTTCAACGTCGTAGAACTCTTCGAGGATCTTCTCGGTGGTGGAGTACTTCTCGTCGAGCGCACGCAGGAAGGTGGTTGCGGCAAGCTTGGTGCTCTGGTCGATTCGCATCGCCAGAACATCCTTCTTAGTCACTTCCAACTCGATCCAACTGCCGCGCTCAGGAATGATGCGGCTGGAGTGGAGCGGACGATCACCGATGCGCGATGCAACGCTGAAGTCAACACCGGGTGAGCGGTGCAGCTGGCTCACGATGACGCGCTCTGCGCCGTTCACGATGAACTCGCCGCCGCCCATCATGATCGGAATGTCACCGAGATAGATGTCTTCTTCAGTGATTGGCTCGCCTTCGCCCTTGGTGAGGCGAACGGTGACGCGGAGTGGACGACCGTAGGTCAGTCGCAGTTCGCGACACTCGTCAGGCGTGTAGCGCGGCTCCTCCAGCCGGTAGCGGAGGTAGTCGAGGCGCATGGCCAAGTCATAGGATTCAATCGGGAAGATCTCGCGTAGCAATGCTTCGAGACCCTTGTGGGTATCGCGCGACTGCGGGTCCTTCTTCAATTGCAAGAAGCGGTCATACGCCTCTTGCTGAACCTTCATGAGATCGGGAACGGGATCTGCTTCGCCGCGCTTCTTTGAAAAATCGCGGATGGTTTTTGTTGCCATAGTGTGTATCGCCTCTCGTTCCAAGTGCAATAAATGCCAAGTGCAATAAATGGACGGACAGTGGCTTTCGCAAGCCGCTGAATGTCAACTGTTTTGGATGTTTGGTGGTGCCGCAGCCAAGATCGAATATTGTACACAATTCCTTGTTGCGCGGCCGCATATCGGCTCGATTGTGGCACGCGCTTTGCAGGAAAGTGAAAATCGCGTTATTGGACGCGCAGGGGATAAATCTGATTTAGTCAGAAATTGTCTCACATCACGAACGCCGGTGGGGCGCAACCGCCTGGCGCGCAGGTCCGAAAAACGCACTCGCCCGGCACGAGGCCGGGCGAGTGGAACGATCTTCGAACGGAGGCGAGTCTTACTTGATCTCGACCTTGCCGCCGGCTGCTTCGATAGCAGCCTTGAGCTTCTCGGCGTCTTCCTTGGAGATCTTCTCCTTGACGGCCTTCGGGGCGCCGTCGACGACAGCCTTCGCATCGGCCAGGCCGAGACCAGTGGCCTCGCGGACGACCTTGATGACGTTGATCTTGTTCGCGCCGGCTTCCTTGAGGATGACGTCGAACTCGGACTGGGCTTCAGCAGCAGGAGCTGCATCGCCAGCAGGAGCGGCCATCATCATGCCACCGCCAGCAGCGGCTTCGATTCCGTACTTGTCCTTCATGTAGTCCGCGAGGTCAACCGCGTCCTTCAGGGTGAGGCTGGCGATCGAGTCGCCGAGGGTGGTGATCTTTGCTTCGAACGTCTTGGTTTCAGTAGCGGTCATTGTGGACTCCAAATCACTTGATGAACCTCCGAGTGGAACTGGAACGCCCAGTTTTTAACCCGCAAGCGGGCCAGTCGGAAGGTGGTTGGGTAACAGTCAGTATCAGTAACTATCAGTAACGGCAACTGGGATCAGGGCTCCCAGATGTGCCGGATTGATTTATGCAGTAACGGCTGAGATGGTTTCGCCCTTTTCCAAGCGCGATTCGATCTCTTTGACGATTCCCATCACGCGACCGCCCGGACCCTTGACGGCTCCGAGAAGATTGCGACCAGGGGAGAGGACGAGAGTGACGACGTTGGATTGCGCCTCTTCACGAGTCGGCATCTTGCTGAGCTGGGTGACGCCGGCCTTGCCTTCGTACACCACGCCTTCCAAGATGGCGGCCTTGAAGATGAACTTCTCAACGGTACGCGCCCACTTCACCAGATCGCGCGCGAGATCCACGACGCTGTCTTGTGAGTAGACGAGTGCTGATGGCCCGGACAGGTGGGCACCGAGTTGCTCAAGCGCGCTGCCCTTGAAGGCTTCGCGTGCGAGTGCGTTCTTGACGACAGCGACCTTGACGCTCTTGCGAGCGAAATCGTTGCGCATCTTGTTGGTGGCGAGTGCATCGAGACCACGGATCTCGACGAGGACCGCGCCTTCGACGCCGGAGAACTTCTTACGGTACTCCTTGACGATCATCTGCTTAATTGGCTTAGACATGTTGTTGTTCCTGCGATGAATTCTGTGGGCGTCAGACTGCGACCGGGACGCCGGGGCTCATGCAAGCACCTACGACGCACTTCTTGACGTAGAGACCCTTGGATGATGCTGGCTTGGCCTTGAGGATCGTCTGTACGAACGCGTTCAGGTTGTCGAGAAGTTGTTCGTCCTTGAACGACAACTTGCCGATGACGCCGTGGATGTTGCCACCATCGTCGTTGCGGTACTCCTGCTTACCTGCTGCATATTCCTTGACGGCGTCTGCAACATTCGGAGTCACGGTGCCAGCCTTCGGCGAGGGCATAAGACCCTTCGGTCCAAGCACCTTTCCGAGCTTGCTGACGACGCGCATCATGTCTGGGCTGGCGATGGCGACATCGAATTCCATCCATCCGCCTTCGACCTTTGCAACCAGGTCATCAGACCCAGCTTCAACAGCACCCGCTGCCTTTGCGGCCGCGACTTTGTCAGAACCGCAGAACGCGATGACGCGTGCGGTCTTACCAATGCCGTGGGGCAGGGCGATCGAACCACGAAGCGCCTGATCGGCTGCCTTCGGGTCGATTCCAAGATGGAACACCACGTTGACCGTTTGGTCAAACTTGGTGGCCTTGAACTTGCGGAGCGCTGCGATTGCTTCGGCAGCGGTGACGGGATTGACAACTATGTGGCTCTGCGCAGCGCGCATGCGCTTGGAGTTGCCGACGATCTTCTTGACATCTTTGTTGGCGATAGCCATGGCTTTACATCCCCTCCACTGTCACGCCCATCGAGCGTGCGCTTCCCATGACGATGCGCATTGCAGCGTCAAGGCTGGTGGTGTTGAGGTCCTTGATTTTTTCTTCGGCGATCTTGCGGATCTGATCCTTGGTGATCTTGCCGACCTTCTGTGTGTGGGGGACTGGCGAGCCCTTGTCGATCTTGATCGCGTCCTTAATGAGCGCGGAGACCGGGGAGGTCTTGATTTCAATGTCGAAGCTCTTGTCGGCGTAAACCGTGACAATGCAACCGACCACGCGGCCGTTGAGGGCCTTGGTCAAGTCGTTGAACTTCGTGATGAACTGACCGGGGTTAACGCCGTTGGCGCCGAGGACAGGACCGAGCGGTGGGGCCGGAGTGGCCTTGCCGCCTGGTGCCATCAACTTAAATTGCTTCGTGACCTTCTTGGCCATGGTTCCTACCTCCGACCGAGCCGGCCCTACTTCGGGCGAAGCCAGTGTTCCCACATTGACAGGTGGAGTTCTGGCTCGGATCAGTCGTTCAAGCGGTGCGGGGTGAAGGGAGGGATCATAGCCAAATCCCCTGCGAATGCAAGTGCATTGCCTTCGTGTCGCCTGCGTGGTGAGGGCGGTTGCGCGACTTCCTTTGTGGTTATCAGACGCTCCATGCGCCGAGGAGTGGCGCCAGGTCGGCCCCATCCACGATTCCATCAAAGTTGAAGTCAGCGGGACCGCCCGGGGAGCCCCACAGACCGAGGAATATCCCCAAGTCCACCCCGTTGACTCGTCCGTCTCCAGACAGGTCAAAGCGGAACTGGGTTCCACCCTTGGTGAACCGGCTTGCCGGAATGGGTGCCTTGGTCATGCCTGGGCCCTGAAGTTGGGCGATGCATCCAGCGCCGCCACCGGCCTCAAAGAACTCGATAGAGATTCGATGCTTGCCCGCGGCAAGCGCGATGCTTCCGGTGGCCTCCTGCATTCCATGGAGCCCGTTGTTGTCCACGATGGATGAGCCGCCAATACGGAGCCGCGAGCCATCATCACTGGTGAGCGAGAATTGATAGCTGCCGGGCTGATCCACTTGTAACCAACCAGTCCACAGAGCACCAACGTTGTCACTGCGGTTGCTGTTAGCGAAAGTACCAGTCGTTGAACTGAAATTCACGTTGGCTGAAGTGGTGGTCAGGTACGGGCTGAGTGTGGCGAAATCAGGCAGCACCTCGGGTGCTGTGAGTGCGTAGTAGTAGGCGGTCAGTCCAGGTGTGTCGCCCACCGGATAGTCAGGTAATCGCAGCGCAATCACCACGGCGTTGATATACCCAACAGGTGACAGTTGCCCGGACTCTTCGCGCACTTGGTAAGCGATGCGATCGGTTCCAACAAATCCGAATGCTGGCGTGTAGCGCAGAACATCACGTCCGCCCGGACCGGCTCCAGTCAATCGCATGACCACTCCGCCTCCGGGAGTGATCGGCTCGAATGAATCGATGACGACGGCCTCGCAGTTGGCAAGCACATCATTGGCGAGTACGTCAACATCCACCGATCCGCCGTCCATAAACAACTCACACCAATCATCGACCGTTACTGGCGCCGTGCTACCTGCACCGGCGTTACATGAGTTGGACATGTAGCTACCAATTGCATCAATGCAGAGTGGATGGAAGTCAAGAAGCACATTGGTCATGCCACCAGCGCACGTATGGCAATAGCTCATGATGGTGCCGGTAGCAATGCATGCTTGTGCAGTCTGGCACGAACCAAAGTATCCGGCCGGGGCACAACTATCAGCTGGTTCTGGGCAGAAATTGTGAGTATGGACGGAGCCAATGTTGTGGCCGAGTTCATGGCTAGTGACCATGATGTCCCAGTTTTGTGGATGGTTGTTAATGAGCGGGTAGGGGAATGCTCCTGCAAGGTTGCCGGAAACGGAGTAACCCCATTCCTTGTTGCAGGCAACACTGAGCCATGCAACGCCGCCACCAAGGCCTCGTGTCGACAGCATGGTTGCAAGCTCGCGCGGCTGTGCCGTCATGTTGGTTTGCCACCAGGTACGGAACTCGTAGAGTTGGTTTCCTGCAGAGTCTTGCGTCCACGGATCATCGGCCGTTGGCCAGAGGCGCAAGAAGTTGACTGCCGGAAGAATCTGCAGGTCCCGTTGATAGATCTGTTGAATGCCAGCAAACACGGTTGCGATGTAGGCGCTTGATGTTGCAATCGGTTGAGGGCTTCCGGCAAAGCGCAGGAATAGTTCGGCATCGGTTTCAACGGCAATCCGGATTTGTCGGCAGGGCTGAACCAGCATCACCGGTGAGTTGTTGCCCAGATGCTCATCGATCGGCGCAGTGAGTTCTTGGCATGTCCACGGTTCCCACTCAATGGTGCCTGGAGGAAGTTCGCCCAACTGGTATGCAAGCAGTGGACCTTTGCCACCGATGCGGTCGCCGGTAATGACTGCTGTTCCGTATGCATCTTGCACAAAGCCGAGAATGCCGGCGGCGCTTCGCGAAAGCATCACCTTGGAGCGGGGATCGCCTTCAACGGTTCCGCCCCACCATTGACCTTGCGGGCGGGGTAGGACTTGTTCATCCAATGTGCCCTTTGCATTGATGCGCGCGGCCACGATGCGGGCATCGGCAGTGAATGGTTCAATGCGTTGCAAGATCAGATTCACCCGACGCGTTGCGCTGACTGGCACGCCTTCAAGGCGCACATGGTTGGTTGCTTCCATCGCCTTCCACACCAATTCATCAGGCGCGAGCGCGGTGACTGATCCACGCAGGTGCGCGGGCAATTCATCCGCAGACACCGTGACGAGCGGCGAGGCCAGGTTCTGCGATGGGATTTGAGCGTGGGTGAGCGCGGAGACCGTCAGCGCTGCCAAGAAGGCGAGTGCGGAGCGGCGAACGTTGGCGTGGGGGCGCATTCCTGTAAAGGTAGTTCGCATTCCCGCAAAGTCACCGAGCGCATGCGGGATTTACTGGCAATTCCGCCGAAGTTACCCGCGAGCAGTGTCTTGGACTGCCAACCGGCACATGAGTTCAACCCCAACGGCGATGGCGTCATCATTGAAGTCAAAGTCAGGGGCGTGCAGCGCTGGGAACGGCGTGCCGGGCCGGGCCAGCCCCAGTGCCCAATAGCAGGCTGGAACGTGCGCGCCGTAGAAGGCAAAGTCCTCGCCGCCCATGACCGGGGCGGGCAGGGTGTTGACGCGTTCGGGTCCGAAGGTGTCCCGGGCGACCTGCTCAAAGCGCGCAACGGCTCCGTCGTCATTGGCAGTGACTGGGTAGCAGCGCAGGAGTTCGCACTGTGCCTCGCAACCGTGGGCACGGGCAACGCCTTCGGCCACTTCAGTGATGCGGCGTTCAAGCATGGCGCGCGTTGTTTCGCTGAGGGATCGATAGGTGCCTTTCAGTAGCGCTCGATCAGGAATGACGTTGAATGCGCTTCCGGATTCAATCACCGTGACGCTGACAACGGCGGAGTCAAGTGGATCAATGTTGCGTGCAACGATCGATTGCATGGCGGTGATGATGGCCGCGGCGCACAACACTGGATCAGCGCTTTGGTGTGGCCATGCAGCATGCGAACCGCGCCCGATGACATGAATTTCAAATCGATCACTGGCAGCCATGACGGCGCCGCGACGCGTGGCGATAGTGCCGATGGCAAGATCTGGCCAGCCATGCAGTGCGTAGATTTCTTCAGCGGCGGGTCCGATGCGCGTGCCATTGAGGGCACCTTCATCCACCATGCGCTTGCCACCGCCGCCGCCTTCTTCCGCAGGTTGGAAGACGAAGGTCACTGGACGTGGAAGCGGATGTTGCGCAGCGAGGCGCGAAAGTACGCGCGCTGCGCCGACCAGCACCGCGGTGTGTCCATCATGACCGCAGGCATGCATTCGATTGGGAGTCTTGGAGGACCACGGCTGACCGCTGCGTTCGTTGATTGGCAGTGCATCCATGTCAGCGCGCAACGCGATGGCGCGCGGGCCGGTACCGGGAATGTGCGCAAGAATGCCTGTTCCGCCCGCAAGTCCTGCAACGTGGGCAATGCCGGCGTTCGATAGTTCGCGAAGCACTACGCCGCTGGTGCGCACTTCTTCGTAACCGATTTCCGGATGCATATGCAGGTCATGACGAAGTTCGATGAGGCTCGGAAGCTCCTCACGCAACAAGGTGCGAATGATGTCGGTGAAGGGATGCGCGGGTTGCTGTGCTGGTGAAACCATGACTTACTTTCGAAGTGCGGGAAGGCCGCACGCCACGCGACCGGCATTCATCTTTGCGAACGCGCCCTTGTCGTGATGGATGAGTCGGCTGAGTTGACTCATGGTGATTCCTAGGATCTTGGCAGCACCGCCGAGGTCGTAGCGGCGCACCACCACCAAGTCCATCGCTTCGGCGAGGAGACCTGGGTAGTCCTCGCTCTCCGGGTTGACGGTCATCTTGTTGCCTTGTCGGCGCTGCGTCCACAGTGGACTGCACACGTGATGGTCGCGTGAAGCGAGGGTGCGAACATGCGATGCAAGTTTGCGGCGGAGGCGCCGGACGGCCATGCGCTTGTTCTCCACTTGACTGCGCCGCTCGGTTGCTTGACCTTCAACGCCGGTGGCGGTGTGGCAAACCCAGACCGCGGTCTCAACGTTGTTGCGGTGCTGCCCGCCGGGGCCACCGACGCGGCCGGTCAGAACTTCGCAGTAGCGGAGGAGGACTTCCTCTTCCAGCGTTGCGGGGTGCGGCGCTTCCACCATCTTGAAGGCGGGATCAACGAACGGTGGGTGGTAGGACACAAGTGCATCGTACGGAGGGCGATCGCCGGGAACGGCGGGCTGGACTTCCACTCGCATCGTGGACATGAAACACGCTCCTTCTGGCAGGTGCAATCCTGCCAACTGGGGGTGTCCGTGATTCGAGTGGAAGTCCAATACCCTCCGTCACACGTGTGCCTCACGGATGATCCAGCGGGGTGCCCCGGTAGCGGTGGTCTCCCGCTGGCTGGGACACAAGTCGCTGGCCATGACCATGCGCTATAGCCACCTCCGTCCTGACCAGCTGCACGAGTGGGTTCACGTCCTCGAAGACGCTGGCTGATGTGATGGATTGTCACCTCTCCCGTCACATAGACGATCAATCCGCACTAGATTTGCTACCATGTGCAAACGATGTGATAGCACGTGTGACACAGTGTGATACGAGAAACATAAGACACCAATAACATATGTCTCTAAACTGCGGATGTGGCGAAATTGGCAGACGCGCTAGATTCAGGTTCTAGTGGGGTTAAACCCGTGGAGGTTCAAGTCCTCTCATCCGCATTGATCGCCTTGGCGCATCGCGGGCTCCTTCGGGAGCCCGTTTTGCTTTTTGCGGCTACCGTTGTGGCATGCACTCCTACTTGGACAACAACGCCACCACGCAACCGCTGCCGGAGGTGGTGGCGGCGGTGACCGATGCGATGTTGCGCGGCTGGGGAAATCCTTCCAGTGTGCATCGCACAGGTATGGAGGCGCGGCGGTTGGTGGAACTGGCGCGCGAGTCGGTGGCGCAGTTGGTGGGCGCATCGGACCGGGAGATCGTCTTTACGAGTGGCGGTACGGAAGGCGCGGGCTTGGCCATCGCAGGAACGCTGGCGATGCTGCCGGAGCGACGCGTGGTGGTGACCATGCGCACCGAACACAGCGCGGTGCGTGAGGCATGCGAGGCGCTCGCGAAGCGCTCTCTGGCGGAAGTGGTATGGCTGGAGTGCGACGCTGCGGGCAATGCTGACATGGCCTCGCTTGACCGAATTCTGGAGACGCGCGCTGCTGAGATTGCGCTGGTGAGCGTGATGTGGGCAAACAACGAGACGGGCGCAGTGCAGCCGATCGCGGAGATTGGCGCGCGGTGTCGCACGCGTGGTATTCGCTTTCACACCGATGCAACGCAGTGGGTGGGGCGGATGCCTTGCGATCTGCGGTCGATGCATGTTGATCTTGCGAGCTTTGCAGCGCACAAGTTTCACGGACCGAAGGGCGTTGGCGCGTTGTGGATTCGGTCCGGCGTGCGCGTGGCGACGCAGGTGATTGGTGGACCGCAAGAGCGTGAGCGACGCGGTGGAACTGAGAATGTGCCGGGAATTGCTGGCATGGGCGCGGCGGCAGACGCGGCGCGGGCTTGGCTTGCGGGTGACGGTCGCGTGCAGGGCGCGGCGTTGCGAGATCGGTTGGAGCGCGCGGTGACTGCAGCCATTCCCGATGCGGTGGTGAATGCAGGCGGAGCGGAGCGACTCTGGAACACCTCCAACATTGGATTTCCTGGCTTGGAGGCGGAAGCGATTCTTTTACTACTTTCTGAACGAGGCGTGTCCGCGAGCGCGGGCGCGGCGTGTTCAAGTGGGTCGCTCGATCCTTCGCCAGTGTTGCTCGCGATGGGGATTCCACCCCGGGTGGCGCACGGGAGTGTTCGATTTAGTTTGAGCCGAATGAGTACCGACGCGGAGGTGCGTGAAGCGGAACGAATTGTTCCGGAGTGCGTGGCGCGGCTGCGCAAATCAGCTTGACGGGGCTACGATCCGTGCCATGATTCGCACTGCACCTCGGATGACTGGGTTCGTTCGTGTACTTCTGCTTGTAGTGGCCGTGATCGTTCCGCTGTGGGCGGGGCGATCAGTGCATGCGCAGGGGTCGATCGGCATTGCCACGTCCACCACTGTGCAGCAGATGATGACGGACTTGAACAATTACGGCACGTGGATTCCTGATCGGCAATGGGGTTGGGTGTGGCAGCCGCGCGGAGTACTTCCGGGGTGGCGGCCGTATTCACACGGACAGTGGTTGGTGGCGGAAGGTTTTGGCATGTACTGGCAGAGCTACGAGCCGTTTGGTTGGGCCGTCTATCACTACGGTCGATGGGCGTGGTGGGGCGGCAACAAGGGATGGGTGTGGATTCCGGACAAGACCTGGGGCCCTGGCTACGTGAATTGGGCGTACGGAGAGGGATACGTTGCGTGGACACCCATGGAGCCGACGGCGCCGAACGCGGCGCAGGGGATTCGTAACGACAAAGTGAACAACGCGCCTTGGATGTGGATGATTGTGCCGCAGGCTTCGTTGCTGACATCCAATGTGTGGCAGTGGGCGCTTCCGACGGCGCGCAACATCAACATCATGCAGCACCTGGAGCAGCACACAGTTTATTCCGGGGTCAGCGATTACAGCATTCCCAAGGACATGCTGCTGGCAATTTCAGGCAGCGGCGATCCGGCGCAGGTGGTGGCATTTGTGATGACGCCGCTGAACACTGCGCAGGGTGATGTTCGTGGTGTCATTGAGGCATACGCGCCGGTGCTGACGGGCAGCGCGCAACCGCTTGGATCGCAGTTCAAGATTGCGCCACCGACGCCTTCGCATGCGCCGCCGCCACCGTCGCGACCGATGCCACCGTTGCCACCGACGTGGCGCGCGGTGCCGATGACTCAGGGCGCAACGCAAGAGCAGGCCGTAGCGCGACAGCAGCAATTGCAGGCGATCTATCGCAACGGCCAGGCAACGCGTTTGGCGCAGGCACAGAATTACGACGCGTATTCGCCGCCGGTGAGTGCGGGGAACATGAACAACGGTCCACAGTGGCGAGAGAACGAGCGCGGCGAGTTGGAGGCACAGAACCAGCGCGAGCAGGCGCTCACGCAGGGGGTCGCGAGCGGCAATTCACCGTATGCCGCGCCGCAGGTTCCGCAGAGTTACGAGTCTGGGACGAAGTAACTGCGGTTGGTTGCATTGCGCTTTCGTGGTGGCGGTGATGCATCACGGTTTCGTACTGGCTCGCATTCGCCTTACGAGGACGGCCGCTGAGCGCGGCCCTGTCCTCTCCGGCGTATGCGGCCAGGGGAACGGGTTCCAAACCCTGGCATCAAAGTGCCTTCCGTGTTCGAGCCCCCGCAGTGAGCACGGGATCCTCGGTAAGCGGCGTGTGAAACTGAGAAGTCCGGCAGTTGGACGCACGCCCCGTGGGTGCCAACCGGACGAACAGTTTCGCCCGAGGCT
>NSIA01000099.1 GCA_002737585.1 Planctomycetaceae bacterium
CCTCACTGGCGACTTCGCCTGCTTCTACGGCGGCGGAGACGGTCCACTTCCGGGCCTCGACGACACCTTTGAAGCCAACGCGCGTCGCGCGCTGATCATCGAATTCCCTGCTCCCCCGTGCCTCGGCGACATCGACAACGATGGCATCGTTGGCGGCGCCGACCTTGGTCTCCTGCTCGGAAGTTGGGGAGCATGCCCCTCCGGCCCGTGCCTCGCCGATCTCAATAACGACGGCATGGTCACCGGCAGCGATCTCGGATTACTGCTCGGTCAATGGGGCGCGTGCCCGTGAACTGACGGGATGGAGCCTCGACATCAGTTCAGTTGTTTCACACGCTCCGCCGCCGCCAAAAAGAAAGATCACATCATTCGCAAACGGCGCGGCAATCTCTGCCGGCGTACCGATTCCAAGCACACCGAGTGCAACAAGCGGGATAAGCCCGGTTACTGCGGGTTCAACAGCAAGGGCGGTGATTCCAGTGCTTGCACGTAGAGTGATGGTGCGGGGACAAACTTTCATAATGTGGCTACCTATCTATGGGTCAATGAAGGGTGAATGAGGGATTCAAGCGCAGCAGCCAAACTTGGTGCCCGCATCAGATAAGGCGCGCTGACCGAAACGCGACCCTGACCCCCGTATCTTGCACCCAGATTCACCGCAGGGGAACCAATGGGTGTCCATAGGTGGACACCACGACCCCGTCGCCCACGCGATGGGGGTCGTCGTGCACAATGATTCGGATGACCGCGCGTGCTCTCCTTTACCATGCGTTCAGCCAATCCAAACTCCAAACCGACCACGAGGGACATGATGAAGAACTTCCGGAAATCTGCACGAAACATCTCGCACACAGTTGCTGCCGCCGTTGCCGTGGCTGCCACGCTTGCTGCGTACCGAGCCGATGCGTGTACGCGCATCCTCTACGTGGCCAAGGACGGCACTGTGATCACGGGGCGGGGCATGGACTGGGTAGACGACACGCAGCCGAACCTGTGGAGCATGCCGCGCGGCGTGCACCGCGAGGGGTGCGCTGGCCCAGCAAGTATTGCGTGGACTTCGAGATATGGAAGCCTAGTCACCACCATGTACGAGATTGCCACAGTGGACGGTATCAACGAGAAGGGGCTGGTGGCCAATGTGCTGTACCTCGTTGAGAGCGAATACGGAAGTGCTGAAGGCAAACCCACGCTGTCCATCTCTTTGTGGGCGCAATATGTGCTCGACAATTACGCCACGGTCACTGAGGCGATTGAGAAGTTGCAAGCAGAGCCATTCCGAATTGCATCGCCGATTCTGCCCAACGGATCGCCAGGTACTGGGCACTTAGCACTTTCAGACTCATCGGGCGATTCAGCAATCCTGGAATACGTGCGCGGCAAGTTGGTCATCCACCACGGGAAAGAGTTCAAGGTGATGACCAACTCCCCTACCTACGATGAGCAACTTACGCTCAACACATACTGGCAGTCGATCGGCGGGACCACATTCATGCCCGGAACGAACCGCGCGGCGGACCGATTCGTGCGCGCGTCGTTCTACCTTGATGCCATTCCCAAGCAGAAGGACGAGCGTTTCATCAAGGCGGTGCCGGACCAACAATTCCGTTGGCAGGCGCTAGCAAGCGTGCTGAGCGTGTTGCGATCGGTTGGTGTGCCGCTTGGAATTTCCGTGCCTGACCAGCCAAACATTAGCACCACTCAGTGGCGCACCGCGTACAACAACGGTGAGCGCGTGCTGTACTTTGACAGCGCGCTCACTCCCAATACATTCTGGGTGGATCTTGACGAGCTCAACATCACCGAAGGCGCGCCCGTCATGAAGCTGTCACTTGCCGGCGGCGCCGTATTTGCCGGCAATACCAGCGCAAAATTCGCGACGGCAGAGCCGTTTCAATTCCTCGCCGCTCAGCCGCGGCGATAACGACCCGCGAAACCCATGAGACCAAACAGTGCCAAGGCACCCGGCGCCGGCACCACCGTGCCGACCCATGAACCGTTGAACACCGCCGTGCTGTGCGCCGACAGCGAGAACGACAACAGATAGCCGATGGTGCCGATGTTCGGCCCGTTCGGGATCGGCCCCGCGTAGTTGTTGACGCCGAGCCCGAAGAAGGACGCGGTCGTCGTGCTGGCAGCCGACGGATTGTTGAGCACCACGCCCGTGCCGTTGATCTGCCCCTCGAACATCGAGGGCAGCAGGCCCACAAGCGATGCCATGCTGCCATTGCTCGAGGCCAGTACACCGGAAAGGCTCGTCTGCCACGCATAGCCCGTGCCGGGGGCCACCTGCACCGGCGCCGCATATGTCACCAGGATCTGGAAGGTCCGAGTGACATCGCCCGTGTTTCCGACCGCAAAGTTGGTGGTGATCGAGGGGCTACCGGGCTCCGCCACGGTGTCGGAGCCGGTCAGGTTCCAGTTCACGAACCAGCTGCTGCCGGAGGTCGACGTGAGGGAGCCGTCGTAGAGGTACGAACCATCGGCGTTACGAAAGCCGGACGTCGACGTCGAACTCTGCGGGGCATCACCGGAGACGGCGACAGCCACCGAAAGCTGCGGCGAAACAAACCCGGCCGACGCGGTCGACCCAGCAACCGCGATGGCAGCAATGACAGCGGCGACACCAGCGGTGGCGACAACGGGACGCTCTAACTTCACGGGGAATCCTTCGGAACGGGAACCTCAGCACGTATCGGCCGCATGCAGCCGATCCATGCCCAGCCGAGGTCTGTCGGCCGGCAGCCCTTGTCCCATGTGACGCACCTCCGAGGCACCGGGAAGTACCTCTGCCCGAAACATGCCCGCGATTGACGCAACGTCCAGCGCAGGTGCGACGCTTCACGGGACGAAGACGGAAAATCACGCAGAAACGCCCGAGAACGCGCGAGTCACGCAGAAGCGCTGAGCCGGCGCGGTTCCTAGACTCCCGCTTCGTTTCGGACCCACGGATCATGCTCAAGGGATAACGACGATGACCTTCTCCAGATATCTGCTCATGGCGATGATCGCCCTCAGCGCATTCTTCGTGTACTTGCTCTGTCAAGACCCGGTGCCGAATCAGCCCATTGAACAATCCACTGTCTACCGTTTGATGATGTTGCTGACAGGTGGCGCCGGTCTGTTTGTGGCATTGACTCTGTATCACCAGGCACGTAGCCAAGAGATCGCCACCGAGAAGGCCTTGGAACTTTCCACCATCAAGATCATCAAGGACCTTTGGATAACGCCAAATCTCCGGCTCGCGCACGACTATGAAAAACTCGGAACGATTCCGGCGGAGATGTATCCCGATCTATCGATCAMATCTTCCCAAGACATGCATCAGGTTGCCTTTGCCATCTCGATCTTCCAGATCTTTGAGGACTACAAGACGATCTACACGCACGACAAGACCGGCGTGAACATCTGGCTCGGCAACTTCCTCAACTGGGCGCAGAGCGACACGCTGCAGCAATTGTGGCCACGCCTGAAAATCAACTACCAGCCGAGCACCATTCGGATGACAGAGGCACTCTTCGCAGCCGCCAACGAAATCAAGGCGTTACGAGCCCAGCAAGGACAAGTCAGCTACCAGGACTATCAGGCCGTGATCGACAAGCTCGCGATCGACTTCACGCAGCGAATCGCCCACTCCGACGCGGCCACCGTCTGAGCTGCGGGCGAGACCACCCTCGTGGATGCTCACCGACGGCAGCCGCCTCTATCACTAAAAGCCCAATACGCAACATCTATCTGCCCTTCTCATACAGCCAGATTCTCGCCAATCTGTCCTTCTCAAACGGTCAGTTTCAGGGGGACCTTCGGACATGCACCGGCTCGACGCGCTCCAACAGAAGCTCAGCAATGCTCTGCTCTCGCTGGCCGCCCCCAACCTCACATGGCGCGATGCAGGGGTACGAA
>NSIA01000100.1 GCA_002737585.1 Planctomycetaceae bacterium
ACCGAYGGCGTGCTGGCCATGGGCCAAAGCACGCTCTACCCCATGCTCTACAACCTGGAGGCCAAGGGCTTCGTGGTGGCACGCTGGGACGAGAGCGGCCCGCGCCCGCGCAAGTACTACCGGCTCACGCCCGATGGGAAGAAGCGACTCGCAGAGGACACGCGCACGTGGCGACGCCTGACCGCGGCGATGGGCGCGCTCGGATTCACCTTCGCTGGACCGGGGGTGATCGCATGAGCGGCGAACCGCACATCAACCATGCATCTGCGTCCACCGGCACCGATGGACAATGCAGCTCAGGCACGGCGCTCGCCGCACTTCCCGACGAACTGCGCACGCTGGTGGACTCCATCGCCCGGCGCACACGCCTGCGACGCCGCGAACGCGCGGACGTTTCGCGCGAGCTCACGTCCCACTTCGATGAAGCGCTCGCCGCCGGCAAGTCCGTGCGCCAAGCTGTGGATTCGTTCGGCGACCCGAAAGAGGCTGCGCGCCGATTGCGTCATGGTGCCATCGCCAAGCGCTCGCCGCTCGACCGGGCGCTTGGACAAACCCTCACGTGGACCGCACGCACCATCGTGGTGGTGTTCTTGGCATATGCGGCGTTCGGCATCTGGCTTGCATTCAAGCAGCCCGTGATCCGCTTCGATCCCGTGGCGCGATTCCGCGCGATGCTGCCGACGGTCACCGCGCCGGAACACACCGCATGGCCTGGAATACGCGATGCCCTGGTGGCGATGGTGCATGGTGCGGATGATCCGCTTCGGCAATCACCAGGCGCCTTGGCGGTGGGCGCCACACCGTATCCCGGACAGGAGCAGTGGCCCGCAGCGCGCGAATGGCTGCAAGCGCAACGCGCACCGCTTGCATCCATGCGCGAGGCGACGCGGGAGCCCATCCTCGGATTCCCGGTGGGATTGCCAACGAGCGATGCGGACGCACGACTGTTTGGCAAGGACCAAGCGCAGACGAGTACCACCACGTCACAGGAATCCAACGATCAGTTCCCGATGCTCGAACTGCGGCTGCCATACCTCGTCAACCTGCGCATGGCGGCGCGGATGCTSGCCGTCGACATGCTTGCGGCAGCAGAGGAAGGGGATGGCGAACGCGCCACACGCGACGCGGAGGCCGTGATAGCGCTCTCGGTGCTCGCGCAAGAGGGGCGCGTGCTGGTGGGCGACTTTGTCGGCATGGCGATCCGCCGGATGGCGCTCGAGCGAATGACCGCCGTGCTTGAGTGGAAACCGGCACTCCTCTCCGACTCACAGCTCGCGCGCATGCAGGTGGCGGCGATGAGCGTTCCTGCCGCGCTCCAGCATCTCAACCTGGACACGGAGCGGATCTATTTCGAGGACGTGGTGCAACGGATGTACACCGACGACGGCAACGGCGATGGACTGTTCCGGCCCACCAACACGCAGCTCGGTGCGCTCGGAGTCCTCAAAGGCCCGCAGACGGCCTGGCCGGATGGTTCACGCGGCATGGATGAACGGCTGGCGAGCGCCGCGAGCCATGTCATGGCTCCGGCTGCGGCGATGTACGTCGTCGGGCGTCGCGAAATGCTCGAGCGCTACGACACCATGATCTCGCGCTACGTGCAGGATGCTTCGCGGCCGCTGCGCGACATGGAGAACGCCGCAGGCGTCACCTCCGACAACGAGCTGGGAATGATGATGATCGAACCAGCACAGCGCATG
>NSIA01000101.1 GCA_002737585.1 Planctomycetaceae bacterium
CCGCGGAGCGTTACCGTCGCGTGCATGGCGCGTGGCCGGTGGATGCTGCCTCTTTGGTGCCGGAATTCATGCCAAGCGTTCCCGAGGATCCGTGGTCCGGCAAGCCAGTACTCATGTCAAACGATGGCGACGGCTTCCGCATCTGGTCCATCGGTCGCGACGGCGTGGATGACCGCGGCGACCTCACGCGGCGTATTCCGACGTTCGTCGGACAGCCGGAAGAGGCGCTCGCCTCCACCAACCCCGACGTGCAGATTCAGGAGGATCACCCCAATATCGACTGGGTATGGTTCGCGCCGCGCGGCACCCTCGAGCGCTGGAACTACTCAAAACGCCCGCCAACATAAATCCCCGCCCCCCGGACGCTCGCGCAGCAAGCCGTCCATGGCAGCGTTCAAGGTCGCCCGCGGCAGCGTGGCGACGGTGTAGCAAGAACATGCGATACAACCAGCACCGATGTGGACGCAGCGCTTTGAACGAGGTAACGTCAAACTCATGCCGCGACGACGAATCGACAACCCGAAGCCCTCGGACGCCGACTTCGAAGCACAGGCGCCGCTCGATATCCGGACGCCCGGGCTGACCGACGCACTCTGCGACGTGACAAGACTCCATGCGTGGGAAATCCTCAGACGCCAGGCGGCACCGATCACAGTGGCCAACTTAGCTGCTGCGTGCCGCGCCCCCGTGGCCATCGTTCAGCGCGCGCTCGACGCCTTCGAGCGCGCGGGCCTCGCGCGCGTGCATCCTGTCGATACGCGCTATCCGTCTCCGCGGTGGCAGTCCACGCGCCAAACGCTTGTCATCCGCTTCCGCAAGGACTCGCCGGAGGACTGCGCGCTCCTTTCATGGCTCGACTCGCTCACCAGCAAAGAAACCGAGCGCGACATGCTCCGACTTGCAAAGGAGCGACACGAGCTCGCAGAAGGCGAGCAGGTATGGAAATCGATGCACGCGGCGTTGCTCGATGAGCCGGACCGAAAGAAGCTGTGGAACCTGATGATGGAGCTCGAGCGATTCTTCTATCGCTGCAACAACAAGTACCGCAACTCCGCGCCTGACGCAAACCAGGACTGCAACTACTACTTCTCGATGCAGTTTGCGCCACTCCGACCAGGCATGCTCCCGCTGCCGACGATGACTGTCCTCGGCGGCCCGGCTGTCGAGGTGCTCGTGAACAAGCTCGGCGGCGAGGCATCGACCATGCTCACCGCCAAGGAGACCGTGATCGCCCAGGCTCTCGCCGTCGGACGGAGCTCGAAGCAGGTTGCCGATGACGAGGGACTGTCGATTCACACCGTGATCGAGCACACGCGCCGGATCTACCGCAAGCTCGGCGTACGAACGCGTGCACAGCTGTCCGCAAAGCTGTCCAGCAAGTGACCGGCGCGGTCGCCCGCAGGAAAATGCAAAGGCGCCCCGCTCGCGTGAACGGGGCGCCCAGTCATGTCCGAGAGATTGCGCGTCAGCGACGACGGCGCGAGCCGAATAGCCCGGCGACACCCAGCAGGGCCACTGCGCCCGGCGCCGGCACGATCGAGCTGTGCTCGATCATCAGGTTGTCGATGTAACCACCCGTAACACCGCCTAGGCGGATGAAGTTGCTGCCGCTTGCGTACGAGGTCTGCACCGTCCAGGTGTAGGAAGGGAGCGAGTTGTCGAGCTGCATTCCACCGCCAAAGACCTGCGAGAGGAGCGACATCGTGATGGTCACAGAACTGCCCGTATCAACCATCCGTGTTCGGACGCCCATGGGAAATGTACCGTTCCACCCGCTGCCCCATCCACTTGGCACAGTGCCAGCTGAGATCGGGGCGCCGGCATTTACCCAGTAGCCATTCGACTGTACCAGCAGTTGGTTCAAGCGCGGCGTCAGCAACAGCGAGCGGTCATCGAAGATCGAATATGCATGCGCCACGGACCTGGTCGCGACAGAGAAGCCACCATGGTCGCCGGAATCAACGAGCTGTTGGTCAAACTGGACTGTCAGGGGGTCGCTTGCGGTCGGCACATACTGGTGCTGGCTGACAAGTAGGCTCCCCCAGCCTCGCGAGAAGAAACGGGAGCTACCTTGGTGCTCGCGGGCATAGAACGCCCCGGGGTCGATGCCGTTGAGGTTATACGTTTGGAACAGCTGCTTGCCTTGATCACTCATGACGCCGCTGTCGAACGTCTCGGTGAACACGCCCGCTAGGACGGGGGCGGCGATAGCGGTGGCAATGACGGTGGCAATTAGGTTCGTGCGTCGCATGAATGTAAAGCTCCTGCAAAGGTGAATGGGGGACAACAGATACTGACTCGCTGCGATCGACTAGATGTATCGACCGCACCCACTTAAACGAAATCAATGCCCCACTTCCCTCAATGAAAGAGCGTCCTTCGCCGAAGTACGGATCGAGTCACAAGAACGTGCTACTCATGAAGCGCCAGCTCGCCGCAGGCGACCCGTCCACGCCCAACGGACGCTCGCGCAGCGAGCCGTCCGCCCCCAAAAGGACTCGACGCTCGCGCAGCGAGCGCCGTACAGGCCCAGCGCGGCGTAGCCGCGCGCGGACCGGCGCAGCCGGGACGCTCTACGCCCATGAAGCGCAAGAGCAGGCTCGCCGAAGGCAGCCGTGCTCTGGTGCGTCATAGGCAATCAGGGACTCGACGCTCGCGCAGCGAGCGCCGTACAGGCCCGGCGCGGCGCAGCCGCGCGCGGACCGGCGCAGCCGGGACGCTCTACGCCCATGAAGCGCAAGAGCACGCTCGCCGAAGGCGACCGTGCTCTGGAGCGTAATGGGCGGAGAGGGACTCGAACCCCCGAAGGCGTACGCCAGCAGATTTACAGTCTGCCCTCTTTGCCGCTTGAGTATCCACCCAATTTAATTGTCGCCCGGACCTCCGAGCTTCCCCGAGTGGCGTCGCCACCGGGCTCGGAATTATAACAAGACCCGCGCGCTCGCCAAACCCCAAGTATCTCTCAGAATTCATCGGCGTTCGCCGCCCGCGCCGCACCCGCCCTCCCTCCATGCAGTTATAACCCCCTCATGTCCGCACACGGCCCCGGCGCCCGCGAAAGCAGCCTCAAACTCGCACTCGCTTTCTGCATCATCGACCTCGCGTTGATGGGCACCGTTGCGTTCAACTCCAACTCCGTCACCATCCTTGGCGATGTGCTCAAGGAAGGCACGGACACGCTCGCCGTACTCGCCGCGTTCCTCACCGTGCGCGCCGTGCGCCGTTCGCCCAATCACCGCTTCGCATACGGCATCGGCAAGCTCGAGAACCTCGTCTCGATTGGCATCGGCGGCATGATGGTCTTGGCGGCGCTCTACATCACCGCGCACGCCGCGCAACATCTGCAGAAACCGCTGCAGCCCGAAGGAACGCTCCCCGGCGTCATCCTCTTCGGAATCTATGCAGTGATCAGTTTCGTCATCTGGATGCGCACCCGCGCCGCCGCGCGCGCGCAACCGTCTGCCATCATGCAGTCGCAAGCGAAACTGTGGTTCGCCAAAGGAAGTTTCGACACGCTCATGGGTGGCGGCCTGCTCTTTGCGCTCTTCTTCCGCGCCGATGAATGGGCGTGGTACATCGATCCAATCGCATCGCTCGTTGGTGTCTGCTTCCTGTTGCATGCCGCATGGGGCATGACATCGTCATCCGTCCCAGACCTCTTGGACGCTGCAGTTGAAGAAACCGTGCAGATCCAAATCATGCGCGGTCTCGTACAACACATCGATGCCTACGAGCGCATTCTCAAAGTGCGATCGCGCCGCTCCGGCCCGCATGTTTACGTAGAAATCTTCCTGGAATTTGAGCCAGAACTACGCATGCGCGAAGTGCAATCACGCATCGAAGCCATCCGCGCTGATCTTGAAGAGCGCGTTGCCAGCACACAAGTATTGATCTGCCCAGCGAGCCCAACGGCCAGCCTTATTTCGTAACGCCCGCCACCGGGCCCGTCCCCGGTCCAGCTGCGCCGGCTTCGCGCAGCGCTTCAGCGCGTGCTGGTGTTGAGCGGAACAACGAAGTCAGTCCACTCAATTCAAACACCTGCTGCACCGGAGGACGCACGGCCGCAAGCCACACCGTTCCGCCGCGCGTGCGAGTGCGCTTGATGAGATTAATGAGCGTGCGCAATCCCGCGCTACTCACAAACGAAACATCGCCAAAGTCAAGAACCAACGAACGATGCGTCGTTGACTCGATGGCCGCAACCACCTCACGCTCTACGCGTTCGTAATGAATGGAATCCAAGTGCCCATCAAGAATCGCGAGCGTTGCGTGAGACTGATCGATGATTTCAATAGTGACTTTCATGATCGTTCCAAAACCGAAAGCCGCCGACCGGACTTGAACCGGTAACCTCGAGATTACAAATCACGTGCTCTACCATTGAGCTACGGCGGCGGGGATGACAGCGTACACCGCTCGCCGACTTCTTTCCGGCAACACTCAGCCCGCAGCCTCTGCCCCGCGCCACCGCTTCACAGCAATGGCAATTAAACCCACGTCCGCAGGCGAAATCCCCGCAAGCCGCCCCGCCTGTCCCAGCGTCGCTGGCCGGAATTTACGCAGCGCCTCGCGCGCTTCCGCTCCCAGTCCGTTGATTGCATCGGGGTCAATCGCTGCCGGAATCGGCGAGCGCTCGCTCTCTGCGTGCCGCTTCACTTCTGCATGCTGGCGCACGATGTATCCCTCGTAACGCAACTCCGTCACCGCGCGATCAACCAGCGCATCACTCGCCGCAACGCCGGCTTCACGCAACGCTTTCGCTACTTCTGCCATCGGAACATCTGGCCTGCGCGCGCGTTCATGCAACCGCCCCGTGGGAACACGTACCGTTTGCAACCCCGCGCGCACAACTTCCAGCTCCGTCATACGAGCAGCAAACGATTGCACACGCTCATCGCAAACGAGACGCGCGGCGCGCCCAATAGCAGTGAGACGCTCATCAGCGTTGTCCGCGCGCAATAGCAATCGATGCTCCGCGCGACTGGTAAACATGCGGTACGGCTCCCGCGGCGTGCGCGTTACCAAGTCATCCATCATCACGCCGATGTATGCCTGCTCGCGCCCAATGCGTATGGGATCTTCGCCCAACACGCGGCGCGCGGCGTTGAGACCGGCAACCAATCCCTGCGCGGCGGCTTCTTCATAACCACTTGTGCCGTTGATTTGTCCAGCAAGAAACAATCCCGGTACGCGCTTTGTTTCGCATGTTGCACCAATTTGATGCGGCCACACCATGTCATATTCAACCGCATATCCCCAGCGCAGAATTTCCGCCTGCTCACAACCCGGCATTCCACGCACAATTCCTTCCTGCACATCAGCAGGCAAACTGGTGCTGATACCGTTGCAGTACACCTCGTCAGTAAACAAACTCTCAGGCTCAAGGAACACGTGGTGACTTTCGCGATCAGCAAATCGCACCACCTTGTCCTCAAGACTTGGGCAGTAGCGCGGACCGCATTCCGCATCCACTTGTCCGCTGTACATCGGCGCGCGATGCAGATTCTGGCGTATCAACGCATGAATATCAGCAGTTGTCTGCGTGATGCGGCAATCAACTTGCGGCAGCGCCGGAAACTTCCCAGTGGCAGAGGCACGGAGCGGCATGTCACTAAACGGCACTGGTGGTTCATCACCAAGTTGCGGCACCAGCGAATCCCACGCCAAACTTCCACGCCGCAATCGCGGCGGCGTTCCGGTCTTCAATCGACCGAGTTCAAATCCAAGCGAGCGCAACATGCCGGAAATTCCCACCGCGGTTCCTTCGCCGACGCGTCCGCCTTCGGTGCGCGACTCGCCTGTATGCATGAGGGCGCGCATAAATGTTCCGGTCGTCAATACCACTGCGCCTGCATGCAATTCGCACGCTTCTTGCGGCACGCCGAACGCGCAGTACACGGGCTCTGCCATGTGGTGCCCTGCAAGGTTGCGTTCGATGGCGGCTTCATCCACACGCACGCGCCGCCATCCTGCGGGCAATCGAACGCCTGCGCACTGCGGCCTACTTTCGCTACTTGATCCTGCAACCGCGCTGGTCACAATGTCATCCACTGTTCCAGCAAACACTTCGATCGCTGCGCATGACGCAAGTAACCGCTGCACTTCAGCCGCATAGTGATACTTGTCACACTGCGCGCGCGGTCCGCGCACCGCAGCGCCCTTCGACATGTTCAGCACCTTGAACAGAATGCCCGCGTGATCCGTTGCGCGCGCCATCAGGCCGCCAAGCGCGTCAATCTCACGGACCATCTGTCCCTTGGCCAGTCCGCCGATTGCTGGGTTGCAACTCATGGCACCGATCTTGCCTGGATCCATCGTCACTAACGCAACGCGCCCACCCGCGCCGAGCGCCGATGCCGCAGCCCATGCGGCTTCAACGCCTGCATGACCACCACCAATGACAATGACGCCGAAGCGTTCCATCCCGGAAGGATAGGTGAGTGCGCACGCTGTGGATGTACAGGGCGCACGCGCGCTGTGGATGCACCGGACGGACGCGCGCTACGGATGCACTGGGCCGATGGGTGGGGCGCACGCGCCCGAAGCACACGCATTCCGCGCAACTCACCGACCGATTACTTCACTAACCGCGCGCGACCCGGCACCACCTGCTCGCGTAGCGCATCAATCTCACCATCGAGGCGCAACTTTGCAACGCTGCTTGCAGTGACTGACTTGACAACGGCGCTTCGCATGGAAACCTGCGCACCATCGCTGATCGTTACCGAGCTGTTGGGTGCGTAGCAATGGCCATCCACTGCAAGCACTGCGGTATCAGCGATGCGCCACTCTGTAGAAGCGCCACGCTGCACCATCCAGTGACCTGGCCAACTCGGCATGCTGGCACTGCCCTTTCCAATGATCGAACTACTGTCAGCCAGACTGATGGCTGCGCCCTCGACAAGTTGAATAGTCGCAGCATCCAATTCAAGCACCGCCGAACCGGACAGCGAAATGCCTCCAGCAAACTGATGAAGTCCCGGATCCAAAATGACGTTGCCGCCGGAAGCAACCAGACCCAGATGTACGCCCGGAGCTACACGAGTGAATCCCATTCCGTCGTGATCAATCGCTTCCGCAAACCCTGCAGTCATGATTGGTATGGCAGCATTGGCAAACGGATCATCCGGGATGTCCGTCAGATTCTTGATGGCGCCATCAATATGGGTGCCGCTGGTTTCATCGATGGTTCCCGGAACGCGCACGATCGGCACTTCCATGCGCGCGCCGCCAACAAGTCGCACGGCCAACTGACTGTTTGAGGCCACCGTCACTCCACCGCGCGCCGAAATGCGCGCGGATCCTTCCATATCGATTCCGGTTCCTGAATCAGCAACCGCCAGCAATGAAGTGATATGACGCGGCGGGTTGTAGACCGCAATGCTGGTGCGCTCCAAGGTCACTGGCGGCAACTTGAAGAATCCATTGAAGATGAACGATGGTGCCCCGTTCGGGTGATCGGCAGCAAAGCGAACGGTCACCCGAGTGGCTGGTCCGCCATTCTGGTTGCTTGAAAATGACCTGGAATCCTCGTCCCAAAAACCAAACTGAACATCACCGCCCCCGGCTGGACCTTCGGAAATGAGTACGACAATCGGCCCATTCGGACCAGCGTTCGTAGCAGCCGCCGCGAGTGCATCTGCACGAACCGCCTCCGGGCCATCGGCATGACGAGCCGCTGCTGCCAAGGCGATTGCATCAGCAGCGGTCTTGGCTTTGTTAGCAGACCGAACCACTATTCCGATTTCAACCGCCATCCAGGCGAAAAGGAGTAGGACCGGGAACAAAAAGACCAACTGAATGGTCGAAAAACCTCTGCACTGCCGCCGCCGGCGACAGCCGTCCTGGTGCCATCTCGGCATAACTTGGAAGATGAACTGTGGAGAAGCGATATCGAATGATATTCTAGTTTCAGCATCTGCCTGCTCCAACTCATTCGCCGCAACATCTGATGACTCACACCATTCTTGCTTTCGCAGGCCCCGAACCGGTCGAAGTCATCCCGGCGTGGATATGGCTTCTGTTGATCGCTGCAGGCGTGGTGGCCTCCGTGACCGATCTGCGCAGCACCCGCATTCCCAACTGGCTCACACTACCCCTCCTCGCGGGCGGGTTGTTGTACGCCAGCGCTCACGGTCTTCCGGCGGTCGGGCACGCCGTAGCCGGCATGGTTACCGCCGGACTGTTCTTGGTCATCGCGTACATGCTGTTTGGCGGCGGAGCGGGTGACGCGAAGCTCATGCTCGCGTTCGGCAGCTGGTTGGGATTTGATGCCGCAATGATTCTCATGCTGGGGGTGGCGATCACCGGTTTCGTGCAATCCGTAACGATCATTACCTATCGCCAGGGTCTCCGTGATGTTCCAATCGCTATTTTTCACAGCTTTAGCATGGTTCAATTCGCCGCCAAACAGGCGGTGCGTGGCAAGTTCATCGGACCAGTAGAAGACGAGGGCATCGTCCCAAACGGGCCAAACACGGTGTCCCGCCCGCGCCCGCAGGGATGGATCCCGTTCGCACCAGCCATTCTCGCCGGCACGATCGTGTCATGGTGGTACTGGGAACACTTCGGAGCACTGAAGTGAACCGCCCCAACCACCCATCTCGCACACTCCGACGCGGTGCAGAGGCGGTCGAAATGGTGTTCGCCCTGCCCATTTTGCTCCTGGTGACCTTCGCAGGATTTGAGTACGGCTGGGTGATACTCCGCTGCGTTCAACTTGAACATGCAGCTCGAATCGGCGCGCGTGAGTCGGCTCTGTCTGGAGCCAGTGCCGAGAGCATCGAAGCAACCGTTCGCCAGTCACTGACTGGCGTGGGAATGCCGAACGCCACCGTCACCATTACCCCCGCGGACCCCGCCGCCGCTGTGGCGGGCACATCAATCCGGGTGGATGTTGAGGTGGAATATGCGACGGTCAAACTCTTGGGGTTGAGCCGATTGATGCCCTTGCCGCAGACGCTGCGAGGTCGGGCATCCATGGTGCGCGAGCCTGATTCATAAATTAATAGTTTTATGAATTGAATGCTTGGTCGCGCTCTCTAAGTCATTTATCGAACATTATCGTATTCCGCCAGCGGTTTTTCATCGCCGACGGTTCCTACAACACGCCCTGCAGTTTCTCGAAACTGCTCAGGAAACGCCGATGGACTTGATCACCCGATAACGCAACTCGCGTGACTGGACCATGCCCGAAATGCCAAGGAACAGACTGCTCATCATCGGCATCGCGCTGTCTTTCGTAGCGGCGATCTTGGTCTACGCGGTCGTCTCACGGTTCACCGATAGCGACAGTAGCGAAGCGCGCCCTGCGTCAAAGCCAATGGGTTACGCCAGCAAGGATTTGCCAGTCGGCCATCTGATTGTGGCAGCGGATCTGCAATCTGATCGCGGCGTCAAGGACGCCAACGGCGAAAGCGTCCTCTCCGCCGGTGGCGCAGCAGCGGGACGAACGCTGGTGGCTCCTATTCAGAAGGGCCAATTGATTCGCGAAGACGACTTGGCTGCACGCGGTTCCGGCGAGGCGATTGCAAGCCAACTTGAGCCCGGATATCGGGCAATCACCGTCACCCTGCGCGATGCAAGCCCAGGCGTTGCGCTCTATCCCGGTGCCATGGTTGATGTCTTGGCAACACTTGAGGTTCCCATTCGCGGCACCACCCAAAAAGAAACCATCACGCGTACTGTGCTGGAACGAAGCCGAGTGCTTGCTGTGAATGACGAAGCTGTTGGTACTCGCACTGCCATCGGTAGCGATCGTAAATCCACCACGCCCCGCCTGAGCGTCACACTGGCCGTGACGCCCGACCAAGCTGCGCAAGTAGAACTGGCAAGCACGCGTGGTGTCATCGGAATCACACTGCGCTCTGCTGACGAGGGCACCACTGGTCAAACCGGCGCGACACCGACATCTGCAAATACAGTGATGGGACGCCAGAATCAAGCGCCGGAAGGGTTGCCAACCTCACAAGGCGCTCCGTCACCGTCGCGTGCTCCGCAAGGCTCATCCAACTCCGCGTCAGGTTGCGATACCGCTGCTCTTGAACTTCAGCTGAAGCAATTCTTTGGCGTCGATCTACAGGCAGAAGACGTTAGCGGCACCATCGCCCTGCGCGGGACCATGCCGAATGTGGGCACCGCCGTTCAAGTGCGGAACTTCATGACCTCAACGGGACTTCGTTGGGTGGATGTCACGCGCATCGCTGGCATCCAACAGGTACAGCTCAAAGTTCGCATTGCCGAGGCGAGTCGCACTGCCCTGCGGGAACTTGCTGCAGGTGCAGTGTTCGGTGGCGACAGTGTGTTCGGTGGCGTGCAGTCACCGGGCGGCACGCCGTTCCAGCCCGTGAACATTCAGCCCACGCCCGGAAAGCCAGTTGGCGACCCGCGCTTTATGTACGGCAACAACCCAGTCACCAGTGCCACAACGCTGTTTGCTGGAGTAACGGGTGCCGATCTTGAGGTGTACCTGCAGGCGCTCAGTGAAAACCGTTACATCCGGTTGCTTGCAGAGCCAAACCTGGTTGCCGTGAGCGGCGAGAGCGCCACCTTCCTCGTTGGCGGCGAGTTCCCGATTCCAATCGTGCAAGGCTCGGTCGTTGGTGGTGGTAGCACCATCACCATTGAGTACAAAGAGTTTGGTATCCGCCTCAACTTCCGACCCGAAGTTCTTGGCGATGGCCGCATCCGCTTGGAAGTAGCACCAGAAGTCAGCGAGTTGAGCCAGATCGGCGCGCTCAATCAGAATGGATTCACCATCCCAAGTTTGGTGACCCGCCGTTCCAGCACGACCGTCGAACTCAACAGCGGTCAGTCATTCGCTACCGCTGGATTGCTGCGCAGCTTGGAGCAAGCCACCATCGCGCGGGTCCCAGTGCTCGGCGATATCCCAGTATTTGGCGCGCTGTTCCGCAGTGTTCGCTACGAACAAGCGCAGACCGAACTGGTGATCATGGTTACCGCCAATCTGGTTGAGCCGCTCTATGACGGCATGGATCGCCCCATGCCTGGTGACCTGCACGAAGCCCCAAATGATTGGGAACTCTTCATGAACGGGCAGACCGCCGGTGCAGTCGCCATTGGCAGTCCCATGGCACGGCTCAAGTCACTTGGATTGGAAGGCATTCGTGGCCCCGGCGCGTGGCGCCGCCCGGATGAGTCTCGAACATTGGCTGCCGATCCCCTACCGACCGCGAGTGGCACAACGCATACGGCACCAGTTGCCAGCGCGGTCAAGAGCGAGACCGTGACACCGTGAACCCTGGTGAAGCAGTGAAGCTCGGACCTGCCGAATCGGCCGTACTGCGGCGGGAGTTGCACGAGCGCCTGCTGGCAACATTTGACTTTGTTGCGGCGGCAAAACTCAGCCGGGAACTCCTCATCGCTCAGTGCACTGCTCGCATTCAAGAACTCCTTGACCGCTCCGGGCATACGGTCTCCGACGACTTCCGCGCACACATGGTGCAAGGGGTACTCGATGACATCTTCGGACTCGGACCACTTGAGCCGCTCTTCGCCGATGATGAAATCACTGACATTCTGGTGGTCGGCGCCGATCGTGTGTTCATTGAGCGCCGGGGCAAGTTGCACGAAAGCGGCGCCAAGTTTCGCGATAACGCCCATCTGATGCATGTCATCCAGCGCATCGTTCGCAACGCGGGACGACGGATCGATGAACGCTCCCCGATGGTGGATGCCCGCCTGCCGGACGGCTCGCGCGTCAATGCCATCATCCCGCCACTTGCAGTCGACGGTGCACAACTCAGTATCCGCCGATTTCCTGCCCGCGCATTGGGTCTTGATTGGCTCGTCGAACGCGGCTCACTGCACACGGCAACCGCGAACCTTCTTCGCGCCGCGGTCGCTGGACGCCTCAACATCATCATTTGTGGTGGTGCGGGTGCTGGCAAGACCACTCTCCTCAATGCGGCCTCGGCATCACTTGGTGCACACGAGCGAATCATCACCATTGAAGATGCAGCAGAGTTGCGTCTGGAAGGCGCACATGTAGTGCGACTTGAAACGCGCGCTGCCAATGTGGAAGGCGTTGGAGTAGTCGCAGCCAGCGACCTGCTCCGCAATGCGTTGCGTATGCGCCCCGATCGCATCATCGTTGGCGAGTGCCGCGGCGCGGAAGCGTTCGACATGATGCAAGCGATGAACACTGGTCATGAGGGATCCATGACCACCCTCCACTCCAACAGCGCGCGCGATGCTCTCCATCGCCTTGAATCCATGCTCGCCATGGGCGGCATCAATATGCCTTTGCGCGTCCTCCGAGACTATGTGGCATCCGCCATCAATCTTGTCGTACACGTCACGCGCCTCCCGGATGGGCGTCGCGTTGTCAGCGAAGTAT
>NSIA01000102.1 GCA_002737585.1 Planctomycetaceae bacterium
CCCGATCGGCAGCAAGCCTGGCATGATGATTAAGCTGGGAACAGTGAAGCAGGGCGGCCTGGTGGAGTTTGACTCAGCGTCGTCCACCGTGACGCCGGGCAGCATGGTGTTCACCATCAAGCGAGGGGGCAAGCCGTGACAGATGACCCCGAGTTTGATGATTTCAACGGTCTTGATGCGGGAGCGTCCTCAGGCGCTGCGAAGCCCGGGCACGATGACCATGTCCGCTCGGCCGCCGGACCCTGGTTTGTCCGATTCGCTGGCAGGCGCACGGGGCCCTTCGATGCAGAACGTCTGCGGATATTGGCGCAGCGCGGTGCGCTCTCGCGCGTCCACGCGTTGAGTGTCGATGGCAAAGTTTGGTCTGCCGCCACCACCGTACGAGCAGTCTTCAATGCAGACGGATCGGTAGTTGCCACGGGTGTGCGCGCGGTGGAATTGGAAGAAGACCGTCCGGACTTCGGCGATGAACTTCCCGGCACGGCACCCGCAGAATTCCCCCAGTACAGCTCGCGACGATTCATGGGCAGCGCTTTCGTTCGCCCGGTGGTGATCTGCGCACTCGTCCTTGCGACCATCATGTTGGCCTTACCAACGTCGCGCGACGATGCTGGTGAACTTGCATGGTGGTGGCACGAGGGTGCATTGGGTATCGCCGTCCGGGGTCTGTGTGCGTTCGCGGTACTGGGTGGTTGGGTAGTGGCGTTTCTTCCACCAGAGCCGGCCCGCGCTGCATCTGTCTCTGCAGTAGCAGCAGTCCTTGCCGCAGCAGGCGCGCTGGCGCTGGCCCCATGGGCGCCTTGGGCGCTGGTGATTGCACTTCTTGTGCCAATCGCGGCGCTCTTGGTTGCACTTGACGCGGCGGGCTCTCCCGGCATTCGGCCGATGGGGATTGTTGCTGTTTCCACCGCGGCGCTGATGGGTGTGGCATGTATTGCGCTCGGCGTCTTCTGGTATTCACCATGGACGCTCGCTGGAATGATTCTTGGCACTGCTGGCGCAGGCGCACTCGGCTGGGCCGGCGTGTCTTCGATACGGCACAAGGGGCCCAGTGCCAAAGGCGTCTTCTGGAGTGGCATCATCGCCGCCACCGGATCCATGGCATGCATCTTCGCGGCAGCATTTGCTGGTTTAAACAGCCCAACACCGATGGTGGGTGCGCAGGGCGCCGTTTCTGCGTGCCTGGTACTTGCCTTCTCGGCGCTCTCTTGGGCAGCGGTGCACGAGGCGGTGGAGAGTTCACATCTACTACGCGGCACAGAATTGAACGAAAGCGCCTGATACTCTCGGCGCAAGAACACGGAGCAACCCATGGCACAGCCAACGCAACCCACCACAACCGTTACTACGCAACCGAAGCTCGATGCACGCACCGGCGACATCGAGTGCATGGTCGGATTTCCGTCCGGCCGTTACACGGTGGCATCCGCGCCGCTGTGGCTTGGAGTGGCAGCGGTGATGACCATCCTGGTCGCACTTTTCTTGGTGATTGTTGCGCCCGATGGTTACTTGCTACTCATGATGAATCGTTGCTGGACCAATTGGGCGGTGGTGTTCTTTTCGTGGTGGTGCCTCGGCATTCTCTTGGCAAAGTGGATCAAGACCAGTATTCAACTGCGTGCACTCCGCGCCGTGGACATCGTGCCGCGCCGCGGCGATTTCATCCTGAGCCCTGGTACTTCCGGCGACGTCTTGCGCCGCATCAAGGCGGTCGCTGAGCGCCCAAAGGACTTCCTACTCTTCCGTCGAATCGATATGGCGCTTTCCAATCTTGGCAACATCGGCGAAGTGCGTGATGTTGGCGCGGTTCTTGAAAGTCAAGCGGATTCCGACGGGTCAAGCGTGGACTCGAGTTACACCGTCATTCGTTCGCTCATCTGGACCATTCCGATTCTTGGCTTCATTGGCACCGTGGTTGGTCTATCGCAGGCGATCGGTTCATTCACCGACGTTCTGACGCAGACGGGTAGTGACGCTGGCAGCATCAAGAGCAAGCTTGGACCCGTGGTTGGTGGTTTGGCTACGGCCTTTGAGACAACGCTTGTTGCACTCGTCGCCGCCGTCATCATCCAGCTTCTTTCCACTTGGGTGTACAAGCGCGAAGAGGCGCTGCTCGACGGCATTACTGACTTCACCACTGAAAATGTGCTTTCGCGCCTGAAACTCACCGATTGGCAGTGACCCATGGGACGACGCAAGAAGCGCGAAGAGGCTCCGCTAAGCCTGTTTTCCTTCCAAGACATCATGGCTTGCCTCACTGGCATCCTGATTCTGGTGGCGCTGCTCATTGCCATGGATGGCTTGACGGACGAGATGGAGGCAACGCCCGGCAAGAGTGGCGTGCCGAATCCAGAGGTCGCAGCAGCGCGCATTCCGGTGCTTCGCGAACAGATTGCAATCTTGCAGCGCTCGATCGACGATCGTAAAGGCGGTCGCGATGTGACGAAGGCGGAAGTGGATCTTCTTGATTACAGCATCAAGGACAAGGCGATGTTGGTGGAACGAGCGCGTAAGCGCCTTGCGGATACTGATGCAGAAATGAAACGTATTACTGCGGAGCAAGCCGCGGCGACGCAGCAGATTGAAGAACTCCGCGAGCGCATTGTTGCTGCTACGCGCGCCGCAGAGGCGCAGGTATTGCGTGAGCGCGTGAAGTTCCGTCCAGGAATGAAGTATCCCAAAGCGCCGGTATTCGTCGAGCCAAAGACGAGCGGAGTGGTGCTTGGTGAACTGGATGCAACACGCACACCAGTTCGCATTGCCGACCTCAAGGATCCCAACGCCGACGCACGTATTGTTGGTGCGCTTGCTAAGCGACTTCCTGATACTTCATACATCGTGTTCGTTGTGCATGAAGATGCAATCCCGCGCTTTGAAACACTGCGCAATGCATTGATTCGCCGTGGTTACGAGGTGGGTTGGCAATTGTGGGACGGCGCAGCAGGCGGGTTCTTAGATGGCGCATCCGAATCCACCGGGCCGGTGCCGTTGACACTTCCAGTAGTCGCCGACAAGCCAAGTGAGGCTGTGAAGTCGGGCAAGTCTCCTACCGGGGGTGCACCATGAGTGCAGGTGGTCGACGTCGTCGGCGTGGTGGCCGTAAGAGTTCATCACTTGCGGGTGATCCCTTGGATTTGTTCTTGGATGCCATTACCAATGCGCTCGGCGTCGTCATGTTCATTCTGCTGATGGTGGTGCTCTTTGGTCGGGCCAGTGATTCGCAGTCAGAGACCGCTGCGCCAACTGCGGTGGAGGTTCGCGAAGCGCGTGACCTTGAAGAGAAACGCCAGCAGTTGCAAGCCAAACTTGACGCATTGCCGCCCGCGGGCGACCCAGAGTTGAACGCCCGCTGGAATGCGGCCAACAAAGCGTTTCAGAAGTTGGAAGAGGAATTAGTCGAACTTCTGAGCGAAGCCCAGCGCCGCGAAGCGGACGCGTCAGCAGCCGCGGCCATCCTTGCAGAGTTGCGCAAAGTGCTTGAGAAAGTCACCGCGGAGGCATCTACGAAATCAGAAAGCGCCACTCCACCGAGCGGTTTCGTCCGTGTCAGTCGCTTTCAGCAGGATCAACGCAAGTCGGTCATCCTGCTCCTTTCGGGAGGCAAGCTTTCGCGATTCCGCGCCACTGCGGAAACCAAAGAAATCAGTGCTCCGACGAGCGGATTTGCGGTCAGCAACGCGGTCAGTGCAGCCGAGGGCGTCAGCCGGGCGCTCGATGGATTCCAGCCCGCCACGTACCGCGTCGAATTGCTGGTTTGGGAGGGTTCGTTCGCGCAGGGCAAGATGGTTGAGCAGGCACTCCTCGACTTAGGGTTCGATTCAAATCCTCTACCTGTTCGTGCCGGCACTTCCGTTCAGTCCGGAACCGGCGGCGTGCAGTAGCGTCTGCAACATGCGCCTGTACTCCCTTCTGTACGTCCCCTTGCTCGTCATCATGGTTGGCTGCGGCAAGCCCATGGTTGTGCATGCAGTCACGGAGTCATCGCTCGATCCCATTGCGGACGTGCGCGTCTACCGCCATCGCTTCGGGTTCTTCAATTTCTTTCCAGGCACCAAGTTTGTCGAGACTGGACCGGACGGCCGCGCGGAAGTCAGTGTTGGTTCCGCCAATACCAATCTCACCATGCTGCGCGCGGGATTCGAACCGGTCATCTTTGGCGTCTTTGAAACGCCATCCGTTGCCATTGCGCCGGATGTTGGTGGCTATGACCACGTGGTGATGTTCAAGGACATCAAGTCTGCGCCAGACAACGAATACCAAGTGCAGCTACGCCCGGTACGTCGGGAGCCGATCAAACTCACTGTGCTCGACTCCGCAACGAACGCGCCGATCAGTAACGCGGAAGTCTTTGGCGCAACATTTCTGTATCTGCCGCAGCCGGGCTTGGAGGCAGACTGGGGATTCCCACCGCTGCAAGTTGCCAAGACTGACGCTTCCGGCAAAGTCACCATCGACCAGATTTCCGGATTTCGTAACAGCATCACTATTCGACTTGTTGGGTACCAGAACGCAGTGATTGCCTTTGATGGCCGCACGATCACTGGGCCGCGCGCGATTGATGTTCCATTTCGCAAATTGCAGTCCAAGCAGATTGACTTTCTGGTGATTGACGCCAAGACCAAGGCGCCAGTTCCGGGTGCAGAAGTACGCCTTGGCGAATCACGCGATGGGTTGCCACCGAATCCGAATGGTTGGACAAAAGTCGTTGGGGTGGACGGGCGCACTGGGCCGATGCCGGTGGCAGACATGTCACCGTTTCTCATTAGCGTGACCAGTAGCAACTACCAAGAGTGGCGGGGGGCGCCGGTGTGGCGGGCGTTGACCGCTGGTCAGACGAAGAAGCTGGAATTGCAGCGGAAGTAAGCCGCGGGGTCGTGCTTGCTCGCGTTGTGGCATTACGCCTGCGTGGTTGCGGTGATGCATCACGGTTTCGTAGTGGCTCTGATGCAACACGCTTTCGTACTGGCCCGCATTCGCCTTACGAGGACGGCCGCTGAGCGCGGCCCTGTCCTCTCCGGCGAGCGCGGCCAGTGGAACGGGTTCCAAACTGTGCATGCACGCGTCCTGCGTGTGCGAGCCCCCGCAGTGAGCACGGGATCCTCGGTAAGCGGCGTGTGAAACTGAGAAGTCCGGCAGTTGGACGTACGCCCCGTGGGTGCCAACCGGACGAACAGTTTCGCCCGAGGCTAAGCGGAACCTTGTGGAGCGCAGCCGTCCGCGTCCGAGGGTCCCGCGCGCAACGGAGGGGGCGGTCAACGACTCAACTCACTTCACCGCACGCAATCGCGAAAATGGGGACAGGGGTGAACGGCACCTATTTACTACCCAGCGTAACGGTCCAGAATTCGGTACTGAATCGCTTCGGCCACATGTACTGCGGTGATTTGCTCCGCTCCTGCCAGGTCAGCGATGGTGCGGGACATGCGACGGACTTTGTCGTAGGCGCGCGCACTCAGGCCTAGTTGTTCGATCGCTTCGCCTAAGAGCGCGCGACCCGCGATGTCCAGCGCCGCGCTTGTATCAAGCACCTTGCCACGGAGGTGCGCATTCAGTACTCCGCCCTGGCGCGCACGCTGGATGGCACGTGCCGCAACGACGCGTGCGCGGAGTTCGGCAGTGCCATCACCGGTTGGCGCAGATGCAAGGCGTTCAAATGGGACGGCGCGAACTTCCACATGCAAGTCGATGCGGTCGACGATCGGACCGCTCAGCCGCTCCATATATTGCTCTTGATCGCGCGCGCCCTTGGTGCCGTCGCGACGATTGCCGCGCGCGGTGGGATTCATGGCGGCCACCAGAATGCTGCGTGCTGGAAATCTGGCGCTGCCGTGCGCGCGCGCCACCGTGATGAATCCGTCTTCAAGGGGCTCGCGCAACGCTTCGAGCGCACTTCGACCAAATTCTGGCAGCTCGTCCATGAACAATACGCCGTGATGTGCCAGGGTCACCTCGCCCGGGCGCGGGACGCCCGCGGCGCCGCCGCCAACGAGGGCCACCGTGCTTGCTGTGTGGTGCGGCGCGCGAAACGGTCGCTCGGTCACTAGTCGCGGAACTCCAACGCCCGCCGCGCTCCAGATCCGGGTGACTTCCAATGCCTCCTCTGGCTCCAACGGCGGCATGATGCCCGGCAGCGCGCGCGCCATCATGGTCTTTCCACAACCCGCCGGGCCAATCAGGAGCGCGTTGTGTCCACCTGCGGCCGCAATCATCAATCCGCGCTTTGCGGGCCCCTGCCCGCGAATGTCCCGAAAGTCAACATCGTGCGCCGCGCCAGCGATCGCCGCTCGTACGTCAATAGGCTCCGCACGCAACAACGTGTGCGTGCCGCGGAAGAACGCCACCACTTCGGGTAACGACTCCGCAGCACGCACGTCCACTCCTTCCACCATCGCCGCCTCACGCGCGTTTGCGGCCGGAACAATGATTCCCTCTAAGCCTTGCGCGCGCGCAAGGAGCGCCATCCCCACCGCCCCACGCACTGCTCGTAACGATCCATCAAGACCCAACTCACCCGCCAACATCCACGCCTCCATGCACGGAACCTTTGCTGCCCGCGTACTGCCCTCCTCGAGTGGCGCGGCCATGAGGAGAGCCACCGCAATCGGCAGGTCAAACGCCGGACCTTGCTTACGCAAGTCAGCAGGCGCCAGGCTGATGGTGGTGCGATGCCGCGGCGGATCGAACCCGCACGATGACATAGCACTCTTCACCCGCTCAATACTCTCCCGGACCGCCAGATCCGGCAACCCAACCAGCGTGATGCGCGGCAGCCCGCGCGCCTGTAGCGACACTTCCACATCACAGCGGACCGCATCAATGCCCTGCAGGGCGAAACTTGGAATCGTTACCAGCATGGATGCCATCATCCGGCCCACGCGGAACCGCCATAGTAAAGACCGCCCTATTTCCTGTAAGTCCGTTACTCTTTCCGAGTGGATCCGCAGATCGTCGTCGAGTACATGGCATTTGGCCTCTTTGGAGGCATGATCGGCGGTCTATTGGGAATCGGCGGCTCTGTGGGGATCATCCCGCTGGCCACCATCTTCATCAGCCCCGACAAGCAACAACTGCAATGCGCTGCCATGCTCTGCAATGTGGCGGTCGCCTCCACGGCGTACCGTCGCTACCTCATGGCGGGGAAGATCGAATGGACTTTCGCGCGACGGATCGTGCCGGCGGCCATCGTCTTTGTGCTGGCCGGTGTCGCCGCCAGCACGGTGATTGATGCCAGCAGCTTTCGCGTGATGTTCGCTGCGTTTCTTATGGTGGTGGCGGTGCGAGAGTTTCGACTGCTCGCCATCGGCAGCGAGCATTCCCCCGATGATGCGCGCGAACTGTCGCCAGCGCGCGGCGCGGGCATCGGCGCCATCATGGGATTCTTGAGCGGACTGCTTGGAATCGGTGGCGGCGTTGTGGGCGTGCCGCTGATGCGCGCGTGGGCCAGGATTCCCATGAAACGCGCGGTGGTCACCAGCGTCTGCACGATGGTGCCGCTTGCCATGGTTGGGGCCACCATGAAATCCATCACCCTCTGGAACACGCCCGTTGATGCCAACGGAGCCACCATGTCCACGCTGGCCGCGGGATCCGCCGCCGCAACCACCAGTACCGCCGCGTCTTCCGCAACCATCCCCAGCAATGCGCTCATCCCCGCACTCCTGATCGCTGCCTGCCTGATTCCCACCGCCATGGTGGGCAGCTGGATCGGCGCAACCATCAATGTCCACGTCACCGGTAAGGCGGTTCGATGGGTGCTCGCCACGTACCTGCCGCTGGCCGCTGCGTGGATGGCGTGGCCGGTGATTGTTCAGTGGTTGTCCGCTTCCGCGCAATGATTGCCGCGCGAAGTTGTCGAGCGTTGCTCATGTGTCCAGCGCTTCCCCGTTGTCGAGCGTTACTCATGTGTCCAGCGCTGCCCGGGCGTCATAAGTTGCCCAGTGTTAACGCTAGACTCGCCGCTCAATGACCCGCGTACTACTTGTTGAGAGTGAACCTGCCACACGCGATCGCCTCGCGCTGGCCCTCCGCAAGGCGCGCTTTGAGGTGCGCTCGGCAAGCGATGCTGAGAACGGCCTGAAATGTGTTGCGGAAGAACATCCAGAGATTGCACTGTTCGGGACATGTGCAGTGGGTATATCTCTTGCGGAATTTTGCAGCGCTGCCCGCGCCGCTGCCGCTTCCGGCCACATGCAAGTCATTGCGCTGCTGTCATCAGAAATCACCGCTGCCAGTGCCATCCGCGCCGCGCTTCTTGCTGGCGCCGATGATGCCCTGCCAATACCAACCGACCCACTGGAACTGATCGAAGCGGTTCGTGCGCAAGAACGCCGAATTCCCGGCTCAGTACCCACCACCATTACTGGCGCCAGCGTTCATGAAGCGATCGAATCCGCGCTGGCCTCCATGCCACGGCCGGTACTGGTGGTCACCCTGGAACTGGAAGACGCGGGCGCCATTGCATCGATCGAAGGATGCGAAACCCTCCGCGCCCTGGACGAAGTATGGCGCGCGCGTATCCGGGCACTCATTCCGGAACAAGCATTTCTCTTTGCCAAGGCGCCGGGTGAGGCAATTGCATTGCTCCCAGGATCAACCCCGCAACCACGAACACTGCTCGCCGCACTGGGCGGAACTGGCCAACCAGCGGAGCGCATCGGCACCATCGACATGCGTATTCGCGCAGCGGTGGGTGTGGTGGAACTAGCCGCCGGCGAAACGCCGTCCATCGAACAAACGCTGGCGCGAAGTAAGCAAGCGCTCCGGCTCGCGCGCCATGGCCCGCAGCCACGCATCAATTTCTATGACACAGCCGATGCCACGCGGTCGCTCAATGATCTGCAACTCGCCACCATGCTGCAGCATGCCTTGGAAGATGGGAAATTTCGGTTGGTGTATCAACCGAAGGTGAGTATTGCGACGGGCGCTACTGTTGGTGCTGAAGCACTGATTCGCTGGAAACTACCAACCACTGGTGAGTCCATCGCGCCGACGCGCCTGCTTGCTATTGCTGAAGACGCCGGCCTCCTTGATGAAATTGGTGGATGGGCACTGCGCGAAGCGTGCCGGCAGTGCTCCGCATGGTCGCTCGCCGGGATGGATATTCCGGTCAGCGTGAATCTTGCCGCTAGCCAGTTCCGACGCGGCGACCTAGTAGACGCCGTTCGACTGGCGTTGAGCGAATCGGCATTGCCGGGCCGACTCCTAACGGTTGAAGTTCAAGAAGGCGTGCTGGTGCAGGAGGGGCTACTCATTCGCCCGCAGTTGGAGGCGTTACGAATCAATGGCGTTCGCATCTCCGTGGATGACTTTGGTACAGGCGTCGCGGGCATCGCCGTGCTGCGGCAATTTCCGATTGATGAACTCAAGATTGACCAGTCCGTCATCGCACGGCTTCCTGGTACCGCAGATGATCGAGCAATGGTGGACACCGCGCTCCGTCACGCGCGGCAGCTCAATATCGACTGCGTGGCCGAGGGTGTGGAAAGCCCTGCGCAGTGGGCGTTTCTTGCCGAACATGGCTGGCATGCAGCGCAGGGTTGGCACATCTCACATCCGATGGCGGGGACGTCCATTCCAGGATTCGTTCGCAACGAACCGGATGCGATCGCGGCAAGCAGACGCGCTGATGCGTAAGACGCACTGAAGCCGCGCACCGATCCCACGCCCACGGACCCCACGCGCACTACTTCTGCACCCCCGCGAGATCCAAGAAGAATGCCTGCTCGCGCGCGGCCTGTTGCAGGCGCTCGAAGCGTCCGCTCTTGCCACCGTGACCGGCTTCCATATTGATGTGCAACAAGAACGGATTGGCATCGGTGCGCAGTCGACGCAAGCGCGCCACAAACTTGGCGGGCTCGTAGTACTGCACTTGTGAATCCCACAGTCCAGTGGTCACCAGCATGGCCGGATAGTCCTTGGCCGTCAAATTGTCATAGGGCGAATAGGACAAGATGTATTCGTACGCTTCCTTGGATTCCTTGGGATTCCCCCACTGGGTCCACTCATTGGTGGTGAGCGGAATGGTCTCATCAAGCATGGTGGTGAGCGCATCAACAAACGGAACATGCAGGCCGATTCCCTTGTAGTGGCTCCCCGCCTGATTGGCGACGGCACCCATCAACAGACCGCCCGCCGAACCGCCGGTGGCAAAGATCCGCCCGTCACACCAACGCTCCTTGCGCAAGAAATCCGTGGCGTCCACAAAGTCGTTGAACGAGTTCTTCTTGTGCATCAATCGACCGTCTTCGTACCAATCCTGGCCCATGTCCGCGCCGCCACGAATGTGCGCGGCAGCAATCAGGAATCCGCGATCCATCAAACTGACCGCAGCGGAATCAAACTCCGCATCGGTGGGCAGCCCGTAAGCGCCATAACCCTCAATACGCATGGCATGCTTGCCATCACGGGCATACGCGTCCTTACGCCACGAAAGTGAAACTGGAATGCGCTTGCCATCACGGCTCGGTGCCCAGGCGCGCGCGGTTTCGTATTGATCGCGTTGATAGCCAATGACGGGCTGCACCTTTCGAACCGTGCGCGCCGCGGTTGCCAAGTCAACGTCAATCGTGGTGCGTGGCGTGACCATCGATGTGTAACCGATGCGCACCGAAGTGTTCGCCGCATCCATGTTCTCACCAAAGGTCATGGCGTATGCAGACTCGTCCGCTGGCACCACCGTGCCGCTGCCACCAGTCCAAGGAATGATGCGAATACGCGGATTGGCATCAACGCGCTCCAGCACGGCAATTCCTGAATTGAAAGCAATGGCGTCATCGACTGATGCATCCGCGCGTTGCGGAAGAATGGTGTTCCACCCGGTGCGGTCATCTGCAGCAGACTCGGGTGCCACCACCAGTCGGAAGTTGCGCGCGCCTTCGTTGGTGCGAATCAGCCACTTGCCGGCGCAATGATCAACATAGTTGCGGACATTCGGTCGGCGCGGAAACACTACGGCTGCAGGAGCATCCGGACGATCAAGCGGCACCACGCGTAGTTCGTTGGTGTCATAACCCTCCATGGTGATCAACAGGTATTTATCGCTGCGGCTGGTGCTAATTTCCGTGAAGAGCGTCTTGTCCGGTTCGTCATAGACGAGCGTGTCTGACGCGGCCGATGTGCCCAAGACATGGCGATATACGGGGCCACTCTGCAACAACACCGGATCTTGGCGGATATAGAAGACGGACTTCCCGTCCGCCGCCCACTCCACTGACTCCAATGTTCCTTCCATGTGATCCGGCAGCATGGCACCCGTGCGCAGATCCTTGAAGCGAACGGTGTGTATGCGGCGGCCGGTGAGGTCCTGCGTCCACGCCAACATGTTGCCATCGGGACTGGCAGCCATCTTGGACACCCGAAAGTAATCCTCGCCTTTGGCCATCGCTGGTACATCAAGCAGCACTTCTGGCTGCACGGATTCATCTTGCGCCGCTGGGGTCCCGCGTCGGCGCATGTAGGTTGGATATTCCGCGCCCGTATCGAAGCGCGTCCAATACCAGTAGCCGTGATCGAATGCCGGTACGGTGGAATCATCTTCCTTGATGCGTCCACGAATCTCTTTGACGAGCGTCTCCTGCAGCGGCACCAGCCGCGCCATCATGGCCTCGGTGTAGGCCTGTTCCGCGTTGAGATACGCCATGATGTCCGCGGGCTTCTTCTCAGAGTTGTCATTGCGAAGCCAGTAGTACTCATCGGTTCGGTCACCAAAGGGGCTCTTGATGACGAACACTTCCTGGCGCGCCACCGGCGGCTGGAGTGCCGATCCCGAAGTCGGCTGGTGCATGGCGGCCGGAGGTTCTGCCGCCTCACTCGCTGCGCCCGGTTCCGAGTTCGCGGTGGCCGCAGAGGCCGTGCCTCCCGCGCCACCTGACGTACATCCCGCAACGACCAGCGCACTCAGTGCGGCAGCGACAGGGACGGCTACATGACTCACGATGGCTCGAATGCGCATGCATAGAGCGTAGCGAACCGCCCCACATCCGGAGGGGATGCGGGGCGGTGGTTGGACTTGGAATGTTGCCGCGCTACGAAATGCCGCGCGCGGACCGCACCGAGTACTTATGCGCTAAAGCTGGAGCCGCATCCGCACGTGGTGCTGGCGTTTGGATTGGTGAAGACAAATCCGCGGCCCATGATCTCATCCTTAAAGTCGATCGTGGTGCCGTTGAGGTACAGGAAGCTCTTTGGATCGCACACCACCCGCACCGTGAAGGTGCCGGATTCTGCAACCGCGGTCGCTGTGCCACCGTTGCCGCCTTCAACGCGACTGACGGTCTTGCCGTCATCGGCGGTGCGGTACGTGAACTCCCACAGTTCATCGGAGTCCTTCTGCACTTCGGTCAGATCAAGGATGTAACTAAAGCCACTGCATCCACCGCCCTTGACGCCAATGCGGAGACGAATCTTGTCTGCATCGAGGCCCTGCTGATGAATGATGTTGCTGATTTCGCGGGCTGCTGAATCACTAATAATGACGGACATAATGAGCTCTTTCCGTAGGGTGCGTTGAAACTATCAGTGGGTAGCGGCGTGGGTAGCGGAATCAGCCACCATGCCGTTCTTCTTGCGGTAATCAGCAATGGCCGCGCGGATGGAATCCTCGGCGAGCACGCTGCAGTGAATCTTCACGGGCGGGAGACTGAGCTCCTCAACAATCTGGGTGTTCTTGATGGTGAGCGCCTCATCAACTGACTTGCCCTTGAGCCATTCAGTAGCCAGGCTGCTTGAAGCAATCGCGCTGCCGCAACCAAAGCACTTGAACTTGGCGTCTTCAATGACGCCCTGCTCGTTGACCTTGATATGCAACTGCATCACATCGCCGCACTCTGGGGCGCCGACGATGCCAACGCCAACATCGGTGCGCTTGGCAACATCGGTGCTCGTACCGAAACTGCCGACGTTGCGTGGGTGCTGGAAGTGATCAACAACTTTATCTGAGTAAGCCATGGTGAGGTCCTGTGTGCCGGCGCTGTGCCGGTCAAGTGCGTTCGGGTGAAGTGACTGCGCGGATTAGTGCGCTTGCCACTGAATCTTGGAAATGTCGACGCCTTCTTTATGAAGGTCAAACAGCGGGCTCATCAAGCGCAAGTGCTCAACGGCCGCAACGATCTGCTCAATTGCAAAGTCCACTTCTTCCTCAGTGGTCCAGCGACCAAGCGAAAGGCGTAATGATGAATGTGCCAATTCGTCGCCAACTCCGAGCCCCTTGAGCACATAGCTCGGCTCGAGACTGGCGCTGGTGCACGCGCTGCCGGAACTGCAAGCGATGTCCTTCACGCCCATCATCAGGCTTTCGCCCTCAACAAACCCGAAGGAAATATTGGTGACGTGCGGAAGGCGCTTCTCGATGTGACCGTTCACCTGAGTGACTTCAATGCGGCGCGAAAGTTCAGTTTCAAGCTTGCGGCGGAACTTCATGACGCGTTCGCGTTCGTGGTCCATCTCGTGCTGGCAGAGTTCGCAGGCCTTGCCAAACCCAACAATTCCGGTGACATTCAGCGTGCCAGAACGCATGCCGCGCTCATGTCCGCCTCCGTCAATGATTGCTTCCAAGCGAATGCGCGGCTTGCGACGCCGAACGAACAAGGCGCCCACGCCCTTCGGTCCGTAGATCTTGTGACCACTCCAGCTGAGGAGATCGATGTGATCTCGCTCCACATCGGTTGGCATCTTGCCAACCCACTGCGTGGCATCAGTGTGGAAGACGATTTCCTTGTCGTGGCACAACTTGCCGATTTGCGGGATCTCATTGATCACGCCGATCTCATTGTTGGCCCACATGATGCTGACCAAGATGGTGTCTGGACGAACGGCCGCGGCAACCATGTCGGCGGTAATCACGCCATCGGTACCAGGCGTTAGGAAGGTGACATCAAAGCCCTCGCGCTGCAGGCGCTTGCACGGATCGAGCACTGCCTTGTGTTCATGGATCGCTGAGATGATGTGCCCGCGACCCGTCTGGCCTGCCGGAGCCTTTGCGTAAATCTCTGCGGCGCCCTTGATGGCCAGGTTGTTGCTCTCCGTAGCGCCGGACGTGAAGATGATTTCCTTGGGGTTGGCGCCGATCAACGCGGCAGACTGCTCGCGGGCCAACTCGACGCCGTCTTCAGATTCCCAACCGAACTTGTGGTTACGGCTCGAGGAGTTGCCGAATTTATCGCTGAAGTACGGAAGCATGGCTTCCACCACGCGTGGGTCGCAGCGAGTGGTGGCGGCATGATCGAAATAAATGGGTAGTTTGAGTGCCATGGTGGTTTGCAAGGGATTCGGAGGAGCGCAGGACCGTCAGGGCCTGCGGCAATTGAGATCCAGTCGCAATATCAGTCTAGGAGGGCGGGACACAATTGAAAAGCCATCTCGGAGCGGATCTCTGTGAATTCTCGGAAATGTAGTCCGGAATTCCCAACCGGAAGTTCCGGCACTATGGTGGACATCGCAGATGCAGGTCCTACACGCCCCAGAACAGCTTGGCCCGTACGTTGGCTGCGCCTTAGTGCCCACCATGGGCGCCCTTCATGCTGGACATGGAGCCCTGATGCGCCGCATGTCGGGGCGAGGCATGCCCGTGTTGGCCACGGTGTTTGTGAATCCAACACAGTTTGCGCCGCGCGAGGACTTCGCAAAGTATCCGCGCACGCTTGCAGACGATGTGAAGCTTGCAGAGGAGTGCGGTGCAGACGCTGTGTTTGCGCCAAGTGCTGAGACCATTTATCCATTTGGACTTGATGCAGCGCGCGCCGAAGCCGCAGCGTGGCTGCTCCCCGATGTTGCCAATCAGCCGCGCTTAGAGGATGCCAGCCGCCCCACGCACTTTGGTGGCGTGTGTCAAGTGGTGGCTCGACTCTTCGACCTCACGCAGCCGGCAATGGCAGTTTTTGGCGAGAAAGACTTTCAACAACTGCGCGTCTTGGAAGATATGGCCGCCATGGCGCGCGCAGCGGATGGGCGATGGGGAGCGCTGGTGATTGAAGCTGCTCCCACCGTTCGTGAGCATGATGGGCTTGCCATGAGTAGCCGCAATCGATATCTCCAGCCGGAGCAACGCGATCGGGCGCTGGCACTCGTGCGCGCCTTGCAGCATGCCGCCGCAGCGACCGATCCACAGAGTGCCGAACGCATCATGCGAACCACGCTGGAAGCGCACGGGCTGACCGTGGATTACGCGGTGGTACGCCATGCCTCCACCCTACTGCCCGTGAATGATTGGAATGCCCCCACCCGCGCCCTGATTGCCGCGCGCATCGGCAATGTGCGGCTCATTGACAACATGGCCATGCCAATCCGCGGGCACTTGGGCGAACCCGCCGGACAGGGGTAGGATTCACTTCATGAATCAGGCTTCGCTCTCGACCGCGCTGCTAGTGATGGTGACAACGATGTTCGTTGCCACTCCTGCAGCGACCGCGGCACCGCAGTATTCCAATCCGCGCTCCGGGAACACGCCGCGGACGACGACGCCGCCGGTGAAGACCACGGACAGCGACAGCAAAGCAGACGGCCCTGCCGTGCCCACCTCGGAGGCGAAGTACTACGCGCCGCTCGACAAGGCAGACCGCGCGGCGCTCAAAGAACACGAAGGATGGATGATTCCCAAGCCCACCGCTGATCTGAAGTGGGTGGGTGGCGATTCGATGGATCGCGCTGCGTTCCGCGACAAGGTGACAGTGATTCAATCGGTGGGCGGGAAGACCAGCCCGCGCACTGCGTTGGAGAAGGTCAAGCGTTCACTCCCTGAAGGCGTTCTGCTGCTTGGACTGCACACCCCAGACCAGGCCGATCGCGCTGACGACATCTTGGAGAAAGACGCACCGTGCTTGGTGGCGATTGACGCATCCGGTGATTGGTGCGACGCACTTGGCGTCTGGAAGAAGCCCGTCAACATTGTGATCGATAAGACCGGTGCGGTCCGCTATGTCGGGCTGAGTGAAGCGGGTCTGAAAGCCAAGTTGCCAGCACTGCTCGCCGAGGAAGTGGATGAGAGCATTGAAGCAAAGGAGAAGCCAGACGCTATGGGAGCGGGTGCCACTGATGCGAAGCCAGCAGTTGAAGTGAAGTGGCCAGAGTTCTTAGCGCCGATTGATCCGAAGTCCGCCGGCGACATGCGCGGCAAAAAGATTCCTGGCTTCACCGTGGCTAAATGGCTTGGGCAGCGCCCCGATCCGGCAACCCGTCTGGTTGCCATCGACTTCTGGGCAACCTGGTGCGGTCCATGCCGAGCCGCCATTCCGCATGTCAATGAATTGAGCGAAAAATACGGGCAAGACATCCTGTTTGTGGGCATCAGTGATGAGAAGGAAAATGTCTTCACCGCTGGGATGAAGAAGCAGAAACTCAAGCCTACAGACTTCAGGTATCCGCTCGCCCTTGACCCCGCAGGAACACTGAAGGACAAGTTCTTTGCGATTAACGCCATCCCGCACATGGCAATCTTCTCAGCGGATGGAATCGTCCGTTGGCAGGGTCACCCCATGTCATTGCAGACAGAAGACATCGACAAGTTGATTGCCGCCAACCGAGCCAACACCAAGCCATCCGCCGCAACCGGCGCGACCGGTGGCCGTGGCTGGGCGGGCGCGGCAACGACTCAGAAGTCTCGGTGAACGATCGCCAGCGCTGCAGAGTCCAACGCATCACGGGCTGCGCCGGCTGGCACGTTTGCTAGTTCTGCGCGGGCTGTTGCAACCATTGCCTCGGCGCGATGACGCGCATCAACAAGCGCTCCGCCCGCGGTGAGTTCCGCCATCAACGCACTGCCATCACGCGCGCGGATCGCAGCGATGGTTCGCTCCCGACTCACCCCGGTGCAGCGTGCCAGATGAATGATCACCGGAAGTGTCAGCTTGCCCTTCTCCAGGTCGCGGCCCAGGCTCTTGCCCACCACGTCCTCGCGCCCTTCCAGATCCAGGAGGTCATCCTGCACTTGGAATGCCACACCAATTCCTTCGCCAAATCGACGGAGCGCCGCTACGGAATCTTCTGGAGCACCGGAGAGACGCGCGCCCAATTCGCAACACGCGCCGATGAGCACCGCAGTCTTGCGACGCACAATCTCAAAGTACGTGCGTTCATCAAGTGACAAGTCCTCACGGTGACTGAGTTGCACCAATTCACCCTCACACAGCGTGTTGGTGACTTCACCAAGACGGAGGTTCAGGGCCGGATCACCGGCGCGGCTGCACAGGTGAAAGGCGTTGGAAATCAGGTAATCGCCAAGCATCACCGCCACTTCATTGCCGCGCAGATGATTGACAGTGCTGCCCTTGCGGCGCACTTCTGCTTCATCAAGCACATCGTCATGCACCAGCGTGGCCATGTGAATCATTTCACAGGTGGCAGCAATGATCACGTGTCGCTCACCCACGTTGCCGAACGCTTGCCCGGACAGGAACACCATGGTTGGTCGCAGCATCTTGCCGCGGTAGCGCTCCACGTGCCGACACAACGTGTTCACGGGAGGAAGGTCGCTGGATAACTGTCGCTCAAAGGCCTTGCTCACTTCTGCCAAGAGCGGCGCAAGTGATGCGATGCCGAGGCCTTCGCTGTTGGTGGAAATTGGCATAGCGACACTCGTTCCTTTGCAATGAACTCAGCGAGCGGAACGCCGGGCTGGGCGCTTGGCTGCTGACTTGGATGTGGCAGTCAACTTCTGCTTGCCAGACACTGGCTTCTCCGCCACGATGTACGCAATCCATCCACCGCATGCTTCGCCAACGGTCTTGCGACGGAACACGCCGTCGCCTTCGCCGGTCTTCTTCACGGTGCCTTCCCAGTACACGGCGGGGCGCACAAAGCCCGCTTCAATCAGGGTTTCTTGGATTTCCGCCAACGTCCACAGGCGCCAGTCATAGGTGAATGCCTTGCGCAGTTCGGAGCCATCCGGGAATCGAAAGTGAATGTGATTCAGCACTTCGCCAGTGATCGGGTTGTACTTCTCGGTGTCCCACAAGTACGTGAATCCGTCCAGATTGCGCGACTCAGTGATCACTGAGAAACTCTCGTAACCACCGTACGCATCAAGGACGAACAAGCCGCCATGCTTGATATT
>NSIA01000103.1 GCA_002737585.1 Planctomycetaceae bacterium
GCGCAGGGTACGGCGCAACGGGGTCGCATGTACAAAGTGCCATCCCAGCCGCGTTAGTCGAAATCTTCCAGCGCGGCGCGGGTTCCGGACCTTTCGAGGAGTTCGGCAGCGCGGGCGGCGCCTGGTGCGGTGGAACCCTTCAATTGCTCCACCAGTCGGCGGTTCTCATCGCGCTTGCGCAGGTAGCGCAACGACAACCCCGCCACCGCGTCTGGCTCCACACCTTCCAGGAAGTTGACGCCCTCGCGGTAGACGATGCCGGACGCCAAGCGCTTGGCGACCATCCAGTCCAGGTACGACTGTGGAATGTCTGTCCAAAGTCGGTCGCCAGCAATGTCCTGCAACTTCTGCGGAATGTGCTCACGAACAACTTGCTTGGCCAGTTCGCGGTCCGCGGGTGTCCAGGAATCCATGGCGGCCCGAATAGCGTCCGCTGCCTGATTGATGACCTTGGAGAGTTCCGTGGAGAGTTCGGTGAGCGGAGTGTGCGGATGACGACGGCCTTCCACCATCAATAGTTCCGCCTCAAAGCGCGCCAACTCACGCAACTTCACCAGCACTTGTTCTACAAACTCGGCCTTGATGGACATGAAGCTCTTCTCATCAAGCAACATGCTGGCGCCGATTTCATAGCTTGAGCAGATCACGCCGCACTTGTTGGCGCTGGAGTCCTTAAAGATCAGGCAGCCCGCTGCAAAGAGTTCCTTGCGCGCGCCCGGAGTCAGGAAGAGATTGGCGCCCTCCACGATGATCGGGGCGGACGGCTTCCCTTCCTTGGTCAGGTAGTCGCGCCAATTGCTTTCGTTGATCGTGGCTGGTCGGCCACCGCCCGGAATGAACGCGTCAGCCTTCAAGCGGTTGTGCAGTGTGTTACGAATCATCACACCGCCGGGCGCTTCCACCGGAACCACTGCGCCGTGTTTGCCTAGTTTCTTTGGGTCAAACTGAGCAATCGGCAGCGCTTCCTTGAAGAGTCGCAGCAGTTCGGTGTGGTCAAGTCCGTCCGGATCCTCGCCAACGCCGCTGCCATCAGCAATGCCAACGATGCGAGCATTGTTGCCGTAATCACGGTTGAGAATACGGATCATGTTGCCGGCAACGTCGCCGTCCGGTCCACCGGTGATCTTCACAGTAAATGGATGCTTGCGTGGATCAATACCGCGTGCGCGCAAAGCTACTTCCAAGAAGACGTTCACGCCTTCGCTGGTGACGCCGTACACCTTGTGATTGATTCCAGCGCCGGGCTTGGAACTCATGAACGCATCAGGCATGGCGTACTTACGTGCACGAGCACGCGAGACGATCCACTCAATGTGATCAGGGGTGATGTTCTCATCTGGCCCCAAGTAAATCAGTTCACGACTGCCGAAGCGATCGACTACTTGCTTGCGCACCGCTGGATCATCAGTAATGAGATCAAGCAAACTATCCACAAAGCTCTTCACGCAGCGGGTGATGTCTGACTCGGGTTCCAAGAGGATGGCAGCCTTGGCTCCGCCCTCTGGAATATCCTTGTTTTTCTGCTGTTGCGCCCAGGAAAGCCCATACACCTCATCGAAGACGCGTTCGCGTTCGCGTGAGTGTTGCGCAGCGTTGGACGGCTTCACAACACGCAAGCCGCCGCGAGCGATTTCCTTGAAGCGGTTGTGGAATCCAAAGAAGCCGCGGCCAATGACAAAGAAAGTTCCGTACGGAAGTTCCGGCCGTCGATCGTCGCGCAAGTACGAAGGATCGATGCGCATGGAGAGACCAAAGCGCTTGGCAAGGAAGAAATTGGTTCGGAAGGTGGCCTCTACTGCATCAAGGAGCGCCGCCAAGACGGTGGCGGTTCCCTCCGGATCATCCTTGGTGCCAATCTCGGCACGCAGGGCGGCGGCGCGCTTGTTGAAGTGCGCATCGTCAAGCGGTGCGGCGGGGTTGAAGCGCGCGCGGAACAGATCGGCGATCTGCCGGGTGATGGTGATGGTGCGCTCCGCCGTTGCCATGATGCGCTCAATGGCAAACAGCAGGCGGTCGCGGTGCACCAAGTGCTGATGCGAAAGTGTGCACAGACCCAAGATGAGTTCAGCCTCATCAAGTGTCATGCCTTCGTGGCGATTTGCAAGCCAAATCGATTCGGAATCGATCCACTTGATTCGAGTGAGATCGTGGGCAACCTGCTTCCAAGCGGCGCTGGTGGTGTCGACCGACTTTCCGTCCTGCGTCTGGATGACGAACCCGAGTACGGTCACGGAACCGAACGGTGGATCAGCAACTTGGTCAAGGTAGGCGCGCTGAATATTGATTCCGCCACGGCTCAGCACATGGGCGCAACGCTCCAGCATGGTGCGCGTACGTGCGTTGGAAAACGCAATGGTCATGCGCGTCAACTGACCTTCAAGTTCCGGCTCGGTCTCAACGGCGGTGCCTTCACTACCACTGACCGACTGCAGCAACAATCGGTGCTTGTTGAGGCGGTGCGGGGTCAGCGTGGCGATGTAGTCGGCGGAGCAACCAGCAAAGTATGCGCGGATGGCCGCTTCGGTCCAGTCCTTGGCGTGACTGTGCGCAAACGCGATGGTTGCTTTGAGTTTTTCAGCCTGCTCAGGAGTTGTGCCAGTGAACGGCGTGCGATCGCCGAATTCAAAGGTGTCAAGCACAATGGCGCCGTCCTTCGAGCCGTGGATCTTTGCTGCACGCAGCGATGGACTCATCGGCAGCGAACGCACCACTTCAGCCAACACGCCTGGCTTGTTGCCTTCGCGAATAATGGTCCACTGGCGGCGGTCATCACTGTGCAATGTCAGGTGCAGCGGTTGACCGGACGCGCGCGCGGCGATGATGGCGCGCAAGTGGTTTGCCACCTCTGTGGCTGATGTGTCTTCAAAGTACATGCGTGGCATCTGCGCCACAAACCATGGAACGATTTCCTCAGCGGAACGCTGGAAGCTCTTGCCAAGGTCACTGGCGAGCACCGTTGGATCCGGGACGATGTTCACCGGTTGGGTGCTGGCGAGGGCGGTTGCTGTTGGATGTGCAGAGGCCATTTCGTGGTTCATACCACGGGGCGACGCCGGAATCGGCCCGGGATCCTTTGAATGAACGCCCGAGTGGCGGCAATCCGGCGCTTGCCGATATTCTCTAAGACTTCTCCCCGCGGGACTGGTTCGTCCGTTGCTGCCCGCGTTACCCATGTTCCGTACGCCCATGAGCCCCCGATTCCCCGATCCACTGAGTTACTGAGTCACTGAGTTAACGAGTCCATGAGTCCATGACCCAATGATCATCGCGTCCATCGGAAACTTTGACGGCGTACACCGGGGTCACCAAGCCCTGGTGGCGGCTGCCCGTGCGGCTGCCGGTCCGCAGGGCAAGGTGGTGGCAGTGACCTTCGATCCGCTGCCGGTGGCGGTCCTTCGCCCGGATGCTGCGCCCGCCCGACTCACCGGATCCGCGCGTCGCGAAGCGCTGCTCTTGGCGTGCGGTTGCGATGCGGTCCATGTCTTGGATCCGCGCAGTGGAATTCTGGCTGAGACGCCGGAAGGGTTCATCGAGCACCTCCGCGCGGCGGTCCCCTTTGACGCGATCGCAGAAGGTGCGGACTTTCGATTCGGTCGTGGCCGCAGTGGCGATGTGACAACGCTGGCAGCCATTGGTGCGCGCGTGGGATTCCAGACCATTGCGGTGGCGGAAGTGGACGAAGCCATGAGCGATGGATCCGTGATCGCCGCGCGGAGTACCGCCGTTCGCTGGATGTTGAGTATGGGTCGCGTGGCGGACGCGGCGCGGTTGCTTGGCCGCCCCCACGTCATTGAAGGTGTGGTGGAACGGGGCGATCAGCGCGGTCGCCTGTTGGGATTTCCTACAGCAAACATCATGGCTCCCGGCATGGCGCTTCCCGCCGACGGCGTCTACGCCGGGCGAGCGATCATTGCTGGCCGCCAGTACCAAACTGCGATTTCCGTGGGCACCAAGCCAACGTTCGGTAGCAGCAGCCGGGTGTGCGAGGCGCACGTCCTGGGTCTTGAGGCCGCGCTTGACAGTTATGGATGGCCCATCGAAGTGCACTTTGAGCAGTGGCTGCGTTCGCAGTGGCGGTTTCCGGGACCGGATGCGTTGGTTGCGCAGTTGCGCGCCGATGTGGCACGGACCGCCGCGCTCGCGTAACGTTATTGATTCAGAAACACATGGAATATTCAACAACTGTTACCCATGCTGCACTTGTTGCCCGTCTTCGCGCGGCAAAGCGGCCGTTCCTTACGACGCATTTCAAGCCAGACGGCGACGCTATGGGTTCGGTACTCGCTCTGGCGCGCGCGCTTCGCTCCTTGGGCACCACGGTTGACGCGGTTCTGGCGGGACCAGTGGATCGATCGATCCGTGGCCTGGCGCTGGAAGGCGAGATTCGTTTCGTTGATCATGGCCTTGTTACACCCAGCGCAGATTGTGACCTCGCGGTGGTTCTTGATACGGGCGCCTGGAGTCAGCTTGAGCATTGCCGTGATTGGCTCAAGGAACACCCGGCGCTTGTTGTTGGAATTGATCACCACGCGCGCGGCGATGCAGTGGCGCCGATGCGTATTGTTGACCGAGGCTGCGCCAGTTGCACGCAGGTGTTAGTGGCAGTGATTGATGAAATGGGCGTGCCGTTTGGGCCCAGCGCCCGCACCGCGCGCAACACCATTGCAGAAGCACTCTTTGTTGGTCTGGCAACCGACACCGGTTGGTTCCGATTTAGCGCCGCAGACGACCGCGTGTTTCAGTTGGCGGCACGTCTCCTCACCTGCGGCGTTGACAAGGACGGGCTCTATCGAACCATTGAGCAGGGCGACGCGCCTGGTCGGCCGCTCCTGACTGGGCGTGCGCTCAATTCACTGACGTATGCGTGCGGAGGCCGCGTGGCAATCATGCGCCTGATGCGCTCAGACTTTGCGGAAACTGGCACCCGCGTGGATGATCTTGCCGGGCTCGTCAACGAACCGATGGGCGTTCGCGAAGTGGATATGAGCGTATTGCTGGTGGAAAGCGATCCCCAGCTTGTGAAGGCGAGTTTCCGCAGCAAGCCTGCCGCGAACGCGGGCGGCGCATTCATTGATGTCAATCACTTGGCAGCGCACTTTGATGGTGGTGGGCACGTGCATGCTGCGGGCGCGCGGATCCCTGCGTCCATGGATGAAGCAGTGCGATTGGTGCTCGAAGCCTGTGCGGTCTATTTGGAAGACACGCCGGTCACGGGCTGAGTGGCGCCGGCCGCTGGCACGGCGCAGGGTGCAATGGTGTAACCAAGTTTGGTGATCGCGCGCTCGGCGTCAGCTTGGGCAGACGGATTGTTCAATTCCAGCACCGCGCACTTTGATTCAAACGTGCACTGCACACTGCGCACGCCTTTCACTGCAGCCACTTCTGCCGTGATTGCTTCTGCACATGAATTGCAGTGCATGCCGGTCACGGTGTAGGCAACCTGTGTCGTTTGTTTGGTTGCGGCGGTAGCCGTTGCTGGCTTTTGTATGTCACTGCCCGAGCAGCCAGACAGGACCAGAACCGGTAACAATGCTGAAATAAATCCAATGCGCATGTACTGATCGTATGCGCGTCCGCGATCCATGCGCCTATGAAATGCAGCGAAACCGGTGATGGCAATTGTTACGCCGCGCCGCGTCGCTCCGCATCACTCTGCGTAACTACCAGTCGAAGTCCGCTGTTTTTGGGGCGAAGTCCAATGATCCGCAACATGGCCGGCAACGTCCATACGGCAGTCACCAAGCAGCACGCGCTGCCGGCGGCCATGGCAATGCCCAAACTGCGAAGACCCTGGTGATGCGCCAAGATCAACGCGCCAAAGCCGATGGTGGTGGTGAGTGCGGTCACAATCACCGCGCGGCGCGTGGAGCCGAAACCATGATCAAGCGCCCCCTCATGCGCGCGGTGCGTGATGTGAATGGCGCTATCGATACCTAATCCAATCATGATGGGAATGGCAAAGAAGTTTGCCAGGTTGAACGAAGTGCCACATGCGGCCATGAGTCCCACCGTCCAAGCGACGCCGACGGCCAGCGAAGCCAGCGCAGCAAGCGTTTCGCGGACGTTCCGTAAGTCCACCCAGAGCAAGATGGTCACCATCAAGGTGGCAAGAATCGCCTGTTGCAGGAACGAACGTTCCATGCTCTTCATTGATTCGCTGACGGTCATCGGTGCACCCGTCGCGTGCGGATCTTCGGCACGCAGGGCGGTGACGAACTGCTCAAGCGGCCCCACTTCCCACATGTCGCCGGCGGGGTGCGCCATGACTAAGAAGCGCCCGCCCGGCGAGACCATTTGCGCACGCGCTGCCTCAGGAAGTGCCGAACGCAAGTCGCGACGTGCGCCCTCTGCCATCGCTAGCAGGGCAGACCGGCTGCGTGCAACGGCGTTGTCAACCGACGAGCGCGCCAGCTCAAGCTCTGCGGGCGTGCGACCTGCTGGCTTCACCAAGTCAGCCACGGTGTGCAGCCGCTGCGCCAGTGCGCGCATATTTCCCGCCGCGTTGGCGGCTTCGCCCTCAGCAAAGCGCGAGAGCGTTTCGATCCGTCGGGCCGCGCTACGGATTCCGTCCGCGTCCCATTCCGTGGCACGCCGTGGCCGGGCGGGCGCAGCTTCCACAGCGTTGGCAAACTGCATGCGCAGGGCTGCGCGCTGCGGCGTATCCATGACCACCGCGTCCAGCACGCTGCGCACCTGTCCAACTTCTGGGTGCGCGCGCAAGCGTTCTACCAGCGGCGGGATCTCTTCCATTGACCCAACAATCAGTGCTCCAAACCAACTTGCAGAAGCAGAGTCATCAATCACTCGATGCTCCCACTCCACGCTTTCTAAGCCCTTGGCTTGCAGTTTGAGCAGATTGCTCTCAAATCGAATGTTCGTGAATCCGTACCAACCAGCAGCCAGTGCCACGGCGCAGGAAATCACTACGGCGCGCCATGCAGCAGCGGGTCGCAGCGCGCGGTCGACGCCTTCGCGCTGTGAGAAGAATGCCGAACGTGACGCGCTCGATTCGGTGCTCTTGACAAGGCGCGCATCAAAGATCACCAAGAGCGCTGGCAGCATCACCACCATGGCGGCCAGTGTTAGGAGTAGCCCAATACCGGACACCACTCCCAACTCACGCAAGCCTTGGAACTCAGTGAACCACGCCAGTAAAAAGACGCCAGCCGATGTCAGCGCTCCGGCCAAGTTGCTCGGCACCGCGGTACGCATCATGTGAATAATGGACGGCACCGTGGGCAGGTGTCGACGCGCCTCTAAGTAGCGCGCCACCATATGAATGCCGTAATCAAGGCCAACACCAACCAGCACCAACATGAAGACGATGCTCAACAGATTGAGTCGGCCGTAGATGAGTGCAGCGGCTGCATAGGTGAGCGCACAACCAACCATGAATGCCAAGAGCGCCAAGAGCGGCAATTTGATTCCGCGAAATACGCCCATAAAGAGGGCAGTACAGAGCACCAGCCCAACAATACTGGAGACATTCATGTCAGAGTTGGTGGTAGCCATTTCGTCTGCTTGCAGAACGGGCTTGCCAGTCAATCCAATAGAAATGTCAGGGTTCGCAGCGCGCGCCTCAGCCATCGCGGAACGAATGGCTGCGAGTGGTTCGTCGATCACTTCAAAGCGCGAGAAATCCTTGCGCGGCATCACGCCGATGAACAGCAGTCGGCCACTATCGCTGGTGAGGTAGCGCGTCTCGCGCGGCGTGCCAAGAAATTCGGGTGCATTGGGTGCGGCCGAAGCAATGGCAGCCAATTCAAGAAACGCGGCGGCGCCCTCACGCTCCGCCTGCTCGCGCGGCATGAAGAGTCCCTCAGATACCAAGCGATCAAGTCGGCGTCGGGCATCGGCAAGGACCGATCCGGTTCCTGCGTCGGAGGCGAGGATCGGCAATGCATCGCGGCCTTCCACAAGTCCGGCGAGTTCGGTGGTGGGCATCGCCCAAGTGGCCACGCGCATTTGCTCGGGCACAGTGATACGAGAGTTGACGTAGTCAATGCTGGGCGCCTTGCGCAGGCGAGCATCGATCATGTCAACCGCATGCTGCGCGGATCCGGTATGCAGCGTGCCGTCGGGGGCGGTGGCGTCAATCACTACCCAGGCGTGCTCAAGATCGCCAAATTCCTTGATAAATCGCAGGTATTCCGCCACATAGGGGCGGTCGTTACCCATCAGAGAATCGGTATTGGCGTCCAGTCGAACACGGTTCCAACTCCAGGCAACTGCAACGGTCGCCAAGAGCAGGCAACTCACCACCACTGCGACTGGCGCTGCAACGATCCACCTCGCCAAGCGATCAGCGGAGCGGTGTCGGAAGGAATGCTCTTCCGTCACTCGTCGCCCATCCCGCTCTCTGTTGCCGCCACTTCATACGTTCGGCGCGTGAGGGCGTTGCGACCGAGCCGGGCCAGCAGCTTTGGTGCTGGTCCGCCCAAGCCATGCATTTCACGCAACACATCATCGAACGCAGCGACCGCCCACGCGACATCACTTTCATCAATGACGAGTGGTGGAACAAACTTTACCGTTGGTTGTCCGTGACCAGCCACTTGGCACATGATGCGGTGATCTTCAAAGAGCGGCATGACCGCGGCCTGCGCAAAGAGGTCTGGCTCAATGGCATTCATCGCCGTCCATGCGGCGCGCAGGCGGAGTGACTGGGGCGCTCCAAATTCAACCGCCACCATCAGACCTTGCTGGCGAACCGCTTTGACAAATTCGTAGCGTTGCCGCAATTCATCAAGTCCATCGCGGAGCAGGGCGCCCATGCGTTTGGCGCGCGCGGCCAGTTGTTCGGCATCACAGACATGTAGAACTGCAAGCCCGGCCGCCATGGCCAGTGCGCCCATATGGAACGTGCTGGAGTGGACGATGGCGCGGTCAAGACTAGAGAATGTCTTGTCCCACACACGCTGGCGCACCATCACTGCGCCCACCGGAACCAGTCCGCCTGACAGTGCTTTGGAAAGCACCACCATGTCCGGTTCGCATCCTTGGTCGTGGTCAATGGCTAGGAATTCACCGGTTCGGCAGATGCCAGTCTGCACCTCGTCGGCAACGAAGAGCGCGCCGTACTTGTGACAGAGGCGACTGGCTTCGCCAAGGTAGCCATTCGGTGCAATGTGGACACCTTTACCTTGCACGGGTTCCACAATGAATGCTGCGACGTCGCCCGCCTGCAGTGCACCCTCAAGGTCCGCCAGGTCGCCAAAGCGCACCATGCGAGTTTCCGGCAGAAATGGTCCGAACCCTTGGCGAAAGCTTTGGCATCCGTTCAGTGAGAGCGCACCCGTAGTGAGTCCATGGAAGCCGCGTTCAGCAAACAGAATTCCTGGGCGTCCGGTGGCAGCGCGAGCAAACTTGATGGCCGCCTCCACGCCTTCAGTACCGCTATTAGTGAAGTACACGCGATCAAGGCCGCGGCCGATGCGTTGCGTGAGTTCGCGCGCCAGCATTCCCGCAAGGGGCGGGGCGTCAAACTGCACCATGGATGGCAGGTCCATGTCTAAGCAGTCACTGAGTGCCTGCTTGACGGTGGGGTGGTTGCGGCCAACATTGCAGACCGCGTACCCACCCAAGAAATCCAAATAACGATGTCCCTGTGCATCCCAGAGGTATTGCCCTTCGGCGCGCACAAAGAATCGATCGAAACCGATGGTTCGTAACACGGAAGCAAAGCGTGGATTGACATGCTCTGCGAATAGCCGATGGCCATCCGGGCGGTGCTCGTCGAGAAGTCGGCGCAAGTCGAAAGTCACGTGAGTTCCGGAATGGTAGTCACTCCGCCCGCTTTGTCGTGGATGACCTGTCGATTATAGATCCCAAGCCTCAGTTTCCGGGGACACTGTGCGCATGCCCTTTCGTAACGGAACCGTTTCTTACTCGCGATTTGGTGTCTCTGGCGATTTGCCCGATGACGCCAACGAGGGCGCCTTGGCGCTCCTTAGTAAACACGTGGTGAAGCCGCGAGGTCTTTCTGACGAGGGTGTCGCCAGCGGTTGGTGTACTGGCCGACATGTGTTCGACTCCGACTTCGCGTGGAAACACTGTGGGTTCAGTGGAGCCATTCTGTGCGCTATGCGAATGGATGTCGCCAAGGTTCCTTCGGAGATTCGCCGCGCGTACGTTTCTATGGCCGAGGACGATCGGCGCACCAAGGAAGACGAAGCAGCGGGCGGAGGCCTGAGCCGTATTGCGCGGCGCGACGCTCGCGGTGACGCGGAGCGGCGTTGCAAGGAAGAGATCTCTGAAGGTAAGTACCGGCGCATCACCATGGTGCCGGTGCTGTTTGACTTGGTGCACGGCGCGGTGTTGGCGCCAGTCACCAGCGACACATCCTTTAAGGAGTTGCGCGGATTGGTGGAGAGCACCTATGGATGCAAGTTGTCGCGCCGCTCCGCGGGCGGTGTTGCTGCAGACATCATGGAAGCGCGCGGCATGACTTCAGACCTTGATGACGCTGCGCCGGACGCATTCACTGCGCCGCCCGCAGAGGTGGTCACACGTGCACAAGAGAGTCAGTCGGGCCGTGCTGCTAAGCGACCGGAAGTTCCATGGGCACTCGCCGGTGGTGAGCCACGCGACTTTCTTGGCAATGTCTTTCTGCTGTGGTTGTGGTGGAACGCCGAGGCTCGCGAAGGCGTGATCGAAACATCTAAAGTGCCCGTGGCAGTGGTCATCGACAAAGTGGTCGACGTGGAATGCCCGTGGGGCGTGGGCGGCAAGGCGTCATTGCGCGGACCGCTGCCAACGCAATCACCGGAGGCAACCAAGGCGTTGCAGGCAGGCAAGTGGCCGCGGAAACTTGGGCTCTTGTTGGCGGCGCACGGTCAAGAATTTGAGTGCGTGTTGCAGGGCGATCGATTCGCTGTTTCCGGCTTGAAACTGCAAGGCGTGAGCGAAGCCGCCAAGACGCCGCGCCTGGAAACGGAAGAGCGGTTGGATCAGATCGGTACGTTCGACGCAGTACTGATGGGGCTCTATGAGCACTTCCTGAGCGAGCGCTTCGGCAAGGGCTGGCCATCGCGCCGGCAACAGATCTCTGAGTGGATCGTCACCCGATCGGCGGCACGCGTCGCGGTGTGACGCCGGCTGCGCGGCAGAAGTGAGCAATCAGTTGCGCGTCTTTGACGCCGCGTTGCAGTTCAACGCCACTGGAAACATCAACGCCCCATGGATGCACGGCGGTGATGGCCGCGTGCACATTCTCTGGCGTGAGTCCGCCTGCCAGTAACACGCGCTTGGAGAGTCCAGGCATCTGCGCCGCCAACGCGGCGTGATCAAACGGAACGCCACCGCCGCCACGTGGTCCGTCGACTACCAGTGTGTCAATGGCGTTGCATGCATTCCAACGCTGCAGATCTTCGGGCGTGTAAGCGAATCCCTTCATCACCGCAAAGCCGCGCGCAGCGATGCGTTGGCAGGTTTCCTCTGATTCATTGCCATGAAGTTGCACTCGACCGCGCCACCACGCCAGCACCGGATCGCCATCGTCTGGATCTGCCAGAAGGGCCACGGGCTCCACATCGTTTGGCAGGGCACGCAAGATGCCATCGGCTTCGTCGCGGTTGATGCATCGTGGTGACCCGGTGATGAAGACAAGCCCAACCATCGAAGCGCCCGCGTCGGCAGCGGCGCGTGCATCGGCGGCCGTGCGTAGACCGCAGATCTTCACGGCCGTGCAGGCATTCACGCGGTCAATTCCGTTCGCAGGGCATCGGCGAGTGGACGAAGTCGTTCTGGCAGCGCACCGCCAATGGAATCCAATGCACGCTTGGCACGGGATATATCGGGTGACTTTCGCACATGGATCAACGCAAGCATGAGACGTGTTTCGTCAGCTTCAGGTGCGGCGGGGGCCAGTTCAAGCGCGCGTTCGTAGGCGCTGCATGCTTCTACAAAGTCACCGCGGCCAAACGCTGCACTGGCATCGTCGCGGGCTCGCTTTGCAGCTCGTTCCAGTGATGCAGCGCTTGGCGGGGCAGCCGGGGTTGCAATGCCAACTGCACTCTTCGCAACGCGCTCGGCACCGTCTTTACCAGCGGAGGCCCATGGTCCAACGGCGCCTTGAGTGCCAGTGAGTGCGGCGCGCATGTCGCGGCGGCGCTTCCATTGTCGTAACAGATAAAGGAGGTCCATATCCGTGCGCTTGATGGCGCCCATGCCGATCAGCACCAGCGTGACCGTCATTCCATACACCGTTCCGGTGATGTGAGCCAGGTAGCCAACACCGCCGCTCCCCGCGCCCATGGCGCCAAACAAGTCCATCATGAAGTACAGCGCTACCAACAGCATGGCTGGTACTGGAATCACGGAGAACAAGAACAGGACCGATACGCGCGCCCGCGGGAACAGCACGATGAACGCGCCCGTCACCGCCGACACGGCGCCGCTTGCGCCAATGACTGGCGCGCCACTTTGATAAATCTGCGCCAGCCCGGCCGCTATCCCGCCCACTAAGTAGAAGGCTAAAAACCCGCCATGGCGCATCCGGCCCTCCACCGCGCTTCCAAAGGCCCACAAGAAGATCATGTTGCCTGCCAAGTGCCACAGGCTGCCGCCGTCATGCACGAAGAGGTAGGTGACCGGTTGCCACCATTCGAAGGCGGATTTACTCAGACCCCAACGAAAAACAAATGAAGCCATGCCGTCATCCGACCCCCGGATAGCCCCCAACATGACGAGGTATGCCAATGCGTTGGTCAGGATCAGTGCGATCGTGACCACCGGGGTACGGCGTGGGGCTTGGTCGGTAGCAATTGGAATCACGAGTGGGGTAGAGTATGCAATCCACCATGACCGCACTCGCCACAGGAGCCGTAAAGATGACCGCCGCCCCCGTATTTGACAAGGGACTTGCCAACACGATCGCCGCAGAGACGCAGGCATCCTTTATTGATGGCGCCAAGGGCGTCCTGGAGTATGTCGGCTATGACATCGACTCCCTCGCGCGCAATTCCACGTTTGAGGAAACCGTGTTCCTCCTATGGAATCGCCGCTTGCCGAACGCCGCCGAGCTTGCCACCCTGGCCGCCGAGTTGCGCGCGGAGTACGACCTCCCCGAAGCCGTCTGGCAGATGATCCGTGCGACCCCGCGCACCGCGCATCCGATGCACATGTTGCGCACCTTGGTCTCGTCACTGGGAATGTTTGACCGCGAAGCGGATGACAATTCGCCCGAGGCAAACTGGCGCAAGTCGGTGCGACTCTTGGCAAAGACGCCAACCATCGTTGCAAACTTTGATCGTCATCGCAAGGGCAAGCCGCTGGTGCGTCCGGATGCGACGATGGACATGGCCACCAACTTCCTGAACATGTTGAATGGTGCGCGCCCAACGGTTGCCGTTGCGAAAGCACTTGACGTTTGCCTGATTCTGCACGCCGACCACGGTCTGAACGCCAGCACCTTTGCAGCGCGCGTCACCATTAGCACGCTCAGCGATATGTACAGCGCCATCACTACGGCCATTGGCACACTGAAGGGTCCGCTGCATGGCGGCGCCAATGAAGAAGTGATGCACATGCTCAATGAAATTGGCACCATGGACAACGTGGAGCCGTACATCAAGGAGCGCCTCGCCCGCAAGGACCGGATCATGGGCTTCGGCCACCGCGTCTACAAGGCGTACGACCCGCGCGCTGGTTACTTGAAGACGTTTGCCAAGCAAATTGCAACTGACACGGGGAATCAAGGCCTTTACGAAATGTCCACCAAGATTGAGGACATCATGAAGACTGAAGTGGCTGCCAAGGGGATTTATCCAAATGTGGATTTCTTCAGTGCCACCACGTATCACTCGATCGGCATTGACTTGGACATCTTCACATGCATGTTTGCCGTCAGCCGCATCAGCGGATGGACCGCACACTGCATGGAACAACTGGCCGCCAACCGCCTGATTCGCCCGATGGCCGAATACACCGGACCGCACGGGTTGAGTTACGTGGTCATGTCAGCTCGGTGACGATCTGGGCGCCGCGCCATTAGATAGTGATGAATTCGCCATCCTTTAAGAGGCGAATGGCTGTCGATGAAACATCGAAGTCATCGGGCATGTGTACGAGGGCCATCTTGGCGCGCAGTTCCGGAGGTAGGGCGTTCAAGTACTCCACGGGAGTGTGCGCTGGCGCTGGACTGGTCTCGTGAACAATGAAGTCAGCGGTGGTCAGCCATTCCACATGACCAGGGTCCCAAGTGGTATCGCCGCTCCAGCCAAGTGTTCGCTTGCCGTCGGAAATCCGGAAGCCGCAGGTCGGCACGGTGTGGCGTCCCATGCGGTGTTGCACGGCTAAACCCGCGATGTGCGCGGTTGCGGTCTTCGGTAGGACGCGCAATTCAAAGTAGTCAGCCAACGTTGCCGTGCCGTCCTGATCCATGGAGGGTGCCAAGCGTTGCCAGAGCCGCTCGGCGACCTGTGACGTGGTGTGCAGCCGAGGAAGGGGATGACCAGTGCGGCGCCATTCGAGCCATCGCCAGAATCCAAATGCCTCCAGTCCGTTGGCATGGTCGCCGTGCAAGTGCGTCAACAGGATGTCATTGATGGTGCCGGGTCCGATGTTCACCCCGGTCTTTTCTGATGCGTGTGCAAAGGCGCGCATCAAGGCATCGGGAGCGTCAATGAGTACATGACCTCCACTTCCAAGTACAACGGCAGAACTGCCGAAATGTTTGGCAGAGAACGCGTCGCCGGTTCCAAGGATGACCATGTCCATGAAGGTCAAGCGTACCGCCCGCCGTACGGCATTGCGATGAGTTCGGTACCGTATTCATCCATGACGGATCGTGGGAGCGACCGATGGAAGAGTGTCGGTGGCGGCGTGGCGCTCGCCACCGCCGCGCTCACCACGGTTGTACACGCGCAGACTCCTGCAAATCTCGCCAACGCGCTTCGTCCGGCCACGGATCCGGCTGCGCAGTTGCAGACCCTTCTCAACTTCCAAGACGCCGAGTATCGGCGCGAGTTCTTCGCCAATACCCCCATCGCTGAACGCATCTTGATGGACTACGGCGGTTACTTTCGCTACGGGTTCAGTGAGGTTGATGATTCGTCAAGCCAAGCGCAGTACTTGAATACCTACGACGCGCGCCTGTATGGTCGCGTGGAAATTGATAGTTACGCCCGCTTCTTTGGTCGGCTGCGCATTGAGTACAACGACTGGAACACCATCGGCGACTTCTCGTCCTCGGGCGAGGGTTGGCAGGTGCCGATCGGCGAGATTTATTGGGCGGAAATTGACCTGAGTAACTGGATGGCTGCACAGGATGGCGCGACGCGTGAGTGGACCGCCAAGGCGCGCATTGGTCGCCAGTATGTCATGTGGGCGAACGGTCTCACGCTGGCGGACTACATGTATGCCGCCACTGCCGATGCCAGCTTTGGAGCGGTAGCCCTGAGTGGACTTGCTGGCATCACCGCCGGTCATGACACGATTGACTGGGACACCTCACGTACTGGGTACGACACCAATACCGATCGCTTCTACTTGGGCGGGAAAGTGGATTGCAAGCTTGGCGCGCATGTTCCGTTTGCATATGCGCTTGCGCAGTGGGACCAGAACGCGGGGCAGACGGAAATGCTGCCGGGCGGCGTACCTGCTGACTTTCAGGTAGAGACCAAGTTCAATTACGAAAGTCAGTATTGGGGCACTGGAATCAACGGTGCACTTGGCGGTGATTTTCTTTATCGCATTGAGTTTGCGGTGGAGACCGGTACCACACTTTCCGACCCCATCAAGCACGATTCAGACCTCCCGCCTGATGAACTGGGACGGCCGCAGAAGACGGTGCCGATTCTTGCCGAGGCAGGGCTGGTTGGACTATCGTGGTTGGCACGTGATTCAAGCGATGCACGTGTTGACTTTCAGATGCTTGCCGGTTCGGGCTCGGTGTATCGACTTGACTCCGGCAACACCTACGGCGGTATCGAGCCCGGGAAGACGGACACGGCATTCAATTCACTCGGATATGTGAATACCGGGTTGGTGCTTGCTCCGGAAGCGTCCAACATGATCATTCCTTCGTTCACGCTGTCCTTCAATCCATTCAAGGGGATCGACGGCCTCAGTGAAACGCGCTTTAGCGGCACGGCATTTCTGTACACACGGTTTGATGCTGACGCGCCCATCTCGGTACCTACCAATTTTGGTGGCTCAAACCTGGTGGGCAGCGAGTATGACTTTAACATTGACGTGCGAATATTTGGCGATCTCAACACAAGCTTTCGATATGGTGTCTTTGTACCGAACACGTCGCTATTCACCGATACTGAAAGCCAGCCCCGCCAATTCATCTATGTTGGAGCGACGTATGCGTTCTGATCGTGTCATCACCATGTGCGTTGCCAGTGTGTTGCTGATGTGCTGTTGCATTGGGTGTGAACGCGCGCGCATCAAAGACAGTGCGGTCGATCAGTTCCCGCGCTCGGCGCAGGAGCTTGACTTCCTGGACGCGCTGGAGAAGCAGATGGTGGTGACCAACGATGACGCGCTGCACGGGCTGATCGTCTTTGCAGACGGAACGGACCTCTCCAGTACCTATGAAGGCCGCATAGCCGTCGCGCGCCAGAAGCAGTGGGTGGGAAGCGGATGGAATCCACCCGCTGACGAAAGCGCGCAGATTGGGTGGATGTCGGTGGCGGCGTGTCGCATTGTGGGGATCAAGGGCGGACTGACCATGCGACTCCTGGGGCCGATTCCGCGCTACGCCACCAAGGAACTGGTGTTCATGGATGTGATTCCGCTTCGGACCGAGAACCAATCGCTTTCGGGTCGCGAGTTCGTTGATTTCATCAACCGCCTCGCGCGCGTCCAGAAATCGGGCAAGGCCTTGGCGCTCGCCGAGTCACCCACCACCGGGTCATCAGGCGAGGGCGTGATCCCTGCCGGAGCCCCCAATCAGCTCCTTGACCAGAGTTCCGTGGAGTTTGGGCTGCCCAATTCGGCGTTCTCCGCCCCCGCGGCGCCTGCTCCGGCGCCCAGCGAGGTTCCTTAAGTGCGGTACTGACGGAAGATTCTGCTAGAAAGGTACTTAGATCGGTCGTATAGTCCAGTTGGGAGTCACGGAAATGTTTCCTGTGCGGCGTCGATTTGCTTGCTTATGGGTTCTTGGAAATGGATGATCGGTGTGCCGGCAGGTCTGTTTGCAACGATGGTCGCACTTGCCGTCGGTGAAGCGCGTACGGGTGCTGTGGGATGTAATGAATTCAACCGAAAGATGACTGTGCCTGATTCAGCGCACAATGACCGAATCCGTTCGACCAGGGTGTTCTCGCAGCAACTCGCGGGCGTGGGTGCAGTACGCATCACTTCGCTGCTTCTTGCGGCGGTGAGTTCCGGTGCGGTGTGGTCGGCGGCGATGGCTCAGGATGCAGCAGTGGCCCCCGTACCCGCTGTTGCGACCGCAGCAGTTGATCCAGCCGCTCCGACGGTGCCTGCGGGAGATCCTTTACGTGCAGTCTTCATTGACGTTGCTGGCAAGGTGCAATGGCGCGCCAACGAAACCAGTCCATGGCAGGAAGCCAAAGTAAACGATGTTGTTGAGCCGGGCGTTGAAGTTCGCACCGGGCTGCGTTCGCATGCAGCGATGCGCATTGGCCGAAACGCCACGGCGCTCATTGACGCAGGAACATTGTTCCAATTGCCAACCGTCGTGCAAGATGGTGACACGCTGCGGACTGCTGCTGCGGTGAAACATGGTCGCGCCGATTTCAAAGTTGACAAGGTCGGATTGTCCAACGATTTCAAAGTGGTGACTCCAAGCACCACGTTGGCCGTGCGTGGTACGGAATTTGCAGTTGCCAGCGGACCGCTCAAGCAAGTAGAGGTCTTGGGTGCGCGACGCAATGCCATCAACGCGATCGAGTTGAAGTATTCGCTTAACAACACAACGGTGCAAATGTCACGGGACGCGGCAAGTTCTTCCAACTTGCAGAATCCAGCGCA
>NSIA01000104.1 GCA_002737585.1 Planctomycetaceae bacterium
CGGCGATCCAGATAGCGGCAATGAGTGACACTGGTAGCACCACCATCACCGCCAGTGCAAATGCCCAGCCGCTCAACGGTTGACGTGCTGACTTCGGCGCCATCACGCTGGCACCGCTCCCGCGAGCGCCGCCAATGCTGGCAACACGCGCGCTTCCAAGCCGCGAGCCGTACACACAATGCCGACGTTCGCAGCGAGCGTTTCGCCGTGCGAGAAATCAAGTTCGCGCCCGTGCGCGTCGGTGATGCACGCGCCCGCTACCTCTGCAATCAGCGTGCCGGATGCGTGATCCCAGATGCACTCCGAATGACCGGGTGCGCGCGGCATCCGAATCACCAAATCTGCATCGCCGCGCGCCAGCAGTGCGTATTTGCACTGACTATCCATCTCTTGATTGGTGAACGGACCAAGTGCCGCAATGCACGGCTCGAGCCGCGAAGGCACGGCACTCTTACTGCGATTCAGTGAACGCGCCCAACGCGGAGCCGATCCGTTCCACGCGTGGAGCGTTAACCGCGACTGCACCTTGCCCGAAGCATCGCATTCAAACGCGCCCGTGCCACGCGCCGCCGCGTAGATCACACCCGGTCCACCAGTGTGCACTGCCATGTCACCACGCGAACCCATACGCGGGCAACCCAACACGCCCAGGGTGGTGCGGCTTCCTTCAATGCGTGCCAAGCACACCGAGCACTGCATGCCCAGCAGAAATCCTTTGGTTCCATCAATTGGGTCGATCGTCCAGTGCGGCTCACCAGCGCGTGGAGCATCACCATCAATCATGCGCAAGGCCGCAGCGCGATCGCACCAGCCGAGCATGCTGCGAATGGCATCCACTACCAGTCGCTCAACGTCGGGGCGCCCACTGGTGGCTAACACATCAGCGTGCTCTTCTCCGAACAGCGGAACGCGTCCATCCGCGGAGCGAGCGCGCAGTCCTGCCACCACCAGCGCTTGCAACACATAGTCAGCAGCGGTCACGGGCGAACCGTCGCCCTTTTGAATGGGCGGCACTGATGCCAACGTCTCGCCCAGGAGTCGGGCTGCAGGCAGCGCGGGAACCACGGCGGCAATCGCGGTGGCCAACAGGCTGTCACTTGGAATGTGCGGCATTGGGTCTGAAGAGGAGTGCATGGATCGGTCCGGTACGGATGGCATTGGGGATACCGATCCTAGAGTGGAACTCCAGCGTGGAACTCCAGCGTGGAAGTCCACCGTGAAACTCCCCCGGCAACCGCCCCCGTGCCCCGCATCCGCGCCGGGTGCTGCCAGAACGGCAGATCCCCGCCACGACGACACCGAATGGGACAGGAAATCGACCCATTGCACCCCAAATTGGCGCCCCACGGACTGGCACGCGGGTTGCTTTATCACCATAGCGCGGGCACCACGCCCCCACCCCCACTCAAGAACCACCCTTACCGAAAAGGAATCAACTCACTATGTCAACCAAATCAATCATCATCGGAATCGATCTCGGCACCACCAACAGCGTTGTTGCCGTCATGGAAGGCTCCCAGCCCAAGGTCATCATCAACTCCGTCGGTCAGCGCACCACCCCTTCGGTGGTTGGCTTCACCGAGAAGGGCGAACGGCTCGTCGGCCAGACCGCTAAGCACCAACAGATCACCAACCCCAGCAACACCGTCTTCAGCATCAAGCGCTTCATGGGTCGTCGCCACAGTGAGGTAGGCCACGAAGAGAAGTTGGTGCCCTACACCATCAAGGGTGCACCGGACGAAATGGTGAAGGTTGGCATCCGCGGCAAGGACTACTCGCCGCCGGAAATCTCCGCCATGATCTTGGCTGACCTGAAGCGTCAGGCCGAAGAGTTCCTTGGAGAAACCATTACCCGCGCGGTCATCACCGTCCCCGCGTACTTCAACGACGCGCAACGTCAAGCCACCAAGGACGCTGGCGAAGTGGCCGGTCTCAAGGTTGAGCGCATCATCAATGAGCCAACGGCAGCGGCACTCGCCTACGGTCTTGAGAAGAAGACCAACGCAAAGATCGCGGTCTTTGACCTCGGCGGCGGAACGTTCGACGTGTCCATCTTGGATATTTCTGACGGCGTGTTCGAAGTGCTCTCCACAAACGGTGACACTCACCTCGGCGGCGATGACTTTGACCAGAAGCTCATCGACTTCTTGGCGGAAGACTTCCGCAAGAAGGAAGGCATTGATGTCCGCAAGGACCCAATGGCTCTGCAGCGCTTGAAGGAAGCTGCCGAGAAGGCCAAGATTGAACTCTCTACGCAGGTAGAGACCACCGTCAACTTGCCATTCATCACTGCGGATCAAAATGGTCCCAAGCACTTGCAAGTCACACTGACGCGCGCCAAGTTTGAGGAACTCTGCAAGGACTTGTTCGAGCGTCTTGCTGCGCCGTGCGAGAAAGCACTTGCTGATGCAAAGCTCAAGCCATCCGACGTGCAAGAGATCGTCATGGTTGGTGGTTCGATTCGCATCCCCAAGGTGCAGGAAATCGCCAAGAAGATCTTCAACACGGACAATCTTGACAAGAGCATCAATCCTGACGAAGTGGTTGCCATCGGTGCAGCCATCCAGGGCGGCGTGCTCATGGGCGACGTGAAGAACGTGGTGCTCCTGGATGTCACCCCGCTCTCACTCGGCGTGGAAACGCTCGGCGGTGTGATGACCAAGCTCATCGAACGCAACACCACCATCCCAACCTCGAAGAAGGAGATCTTCTCCACTGCGCAGGACAATCAGAACGCTGTGACGATCGTGGTGCTGCAGGGCGAGCGCCAGATGGCTGCGGACAACCGCGTGCTGGGACGCTTCGACCTGCAAGGCATTGCAGCCGCACCGCGCGGCGTGCCGCAAGTAGAAGTGGAATTCTCGCTGGACGCCAACGGCATCCTGAATGTCATGGCCACTGAGAAGGCCACTGGCAAGAAGCAGGAAATCAAGATCACCGGCTCGAGCGGTATCTCCAAGGACGAAGTGGAGCGCATGCGCAAGGATGCCGAGGATCACGCCACCGCCGACAAGGCGCGTCGCGAGCTCGTCGACACCAAGAATCGTGCGGAGCAGGTGGCGTACCAGGTCAAGAAGCAGCTTGAGGAGATGGGCGCGAAGGTCCCAGCCGAAAGCCGCAACAAGATTGAAAGTGCGCTCAGCAACCTTGAGGACAAGCTGAAGGGCGACGATCAAGCCGCTATCGAAGCTGCGCTCAACAACCTGATGAACGCCTCGGGCGAACTGCAGCAAGCTGCGGGCGCCGCGGGCGCAGGAGAACCTGGCGCTGCTGGCGGTCCTGGTGCATCAGCCGAGGGCGGCCCCAAGAAGGACGACGTCATCGACGCCGAGTACGAAGTAACCGACGAGAAGAAGTAAATAGGTGCCGTTCACCACTGTCCCCAATTTCCACAAAGGGGCGCCCACGGGCGCCCCTTTGTGCATGTACGGCTTTAGACACCCGGAAAATAGGGACAGGGGTGAACGGCACCTATTTTATGCGGGGCTAGCAACTCAGCGGCAATTCCCCTAACTTGCATGCTCGGTACCGCTCCGCACAGCCTGATGCGCAACTTCGCGCGTCACGCCGACCCGGGCGCAACGCCGCATGCACCATGCAGATCATCAAAGGCATTGCCGTCAGCCCCGGAATCATCGTCGGGCGCGCATTCTTGGTGGGAACAGCCGAACAGGTCGTCCCACACCGCATCATCGATCCATCAGAAGTGACCGCGCAACACGCGCGGTTGCACGCTGCACTTGCCGCAGCCAGCGCTGAAATTGATGAACTGCGCGAACGCACTCGCCGCGAGCTCGGCCCCGAGCCAGCCAAGATATTTGAGTTCCATGCCGGACTCCTCCGCGACCGCGTGTTGGTCTCCGCCGTCGAGCGCCGCGTCGCCAACGATTTCGTGACTGCCGAACAGGCGGTCGCTGATCAGTTCCGCGTCTTGGTGGATCAATTCAATCGCATGGGTAATGAGGTCTTCGAACAGAAGGCCAATGACATTCTGGATCTTGAACGCCGCGTGCTTGGCCGACTCATGGGCGAAGAGAAGAGCCGCTTGGCTCAACTTGATGCCCCGGCCATTGTGATCGCCCATGAATTGACGCCAAGCCAAGCGGCTGGCATGGACCGCAGCAAAGTCATCGCCATTGCCACTGACCTCGGCGGTCGCACGGGACACACATCGATCGTGGCGCGCGCGCTCGGCTTGCCAGCGGTGGTTGGTTGCCAGCGGCTTTCCGTCGAAGTGGAAGACGGGGATCAGCTGATTGTTGACGGCAATGATGGCGTCGTCATCCTGCGCCCGGATTCGCGCACGCTTGAGGAGTACCGCCGCAAGCAAGAGCGCTCGCAACGTTCACGCGCGGCCATGCGCGAACTCTCCGGGCACGAGGCCGTCACCAAGTGCGGCGTACGTATCCAACTCATGGGCAACATTGAGTTCCCAGAGGAAGTGGAATCGATGCTCGCCAACGGCGGCGATGGCGTTGGTCTCTACCGAACCGAGTTCCTCTGGCTCACCCGCAAGGAGCCGCCCACTGAGCAAGATCACATGGACGCGTACCTGCGCGCCATCACCCTGCTCAAGGGCAAGCCGCTCACCATTCGCACCTGCGATCTTGGCGCGGACAAATACACACAGGCACAGATGGAAGAGCCGGAGCGCAACCCCTTCTTGGGCCTGCGCTCCATCCGGCACTCCTTGGCGAACCCCGCCGAGTTCAAGCTGCAGTTGCGCGCCATCTTGCGAGCCAGCGCCCACGGATCGGTCAAGATGATGTTCCCGCTGGTCTCCAACCTCATGGAGCTCCGCCAAGGCAAGCTCATGCTGGCGGACATCAGCGAAGAATTGGAGGACGAAGGCATCGCCTTTGACCGGCAGATGCCCGTGGGGGTCATGATTGAGGTGCCCTCCGCGGCCCTCATGGCCCGGGTCTTTGCTGCCGAAAGCAACTTCTTCTCCATCGGCACCAATGACCTTGTCCAGTACACCCTGGCGGTCGACCGCGGCAACGAGCGGGTGGCACATCTCTACCAATCAGCCCATCCGGCGGTTGTTTATCTGGCCAAATCGATCGTCCGCGCCGCCCGCAGCGCCCAGATCGACTGCAGCCTGTGCGGCGAGATGGCCGGCGAACCGCTGTTTTCCATGTTGCTGTTAGGCATGGGTTTGCGTACACTCTCCATGGTTCCTGACCAGATCCCCGTCATCAAACGAGTGATCAGATCAGTGACAATTGAACAATGCGAACACCTGGCCCGAAGGGTCGGATCGTTCGACTCGGAGCGTCAGGTTGAAACAGCCTTGCGCGACGAACTCAGGAAACTTGATCCCGATGTATTTGGACAGTGGGTGTCCGAGTAAGCACGGATCGCGGCTCCAAGGCGCGTGCCTCGAGCCAAGTAAGGACAACGGGTTGAACCGTCGCTCGAAACGACAGGTCTGCCCCACGGTGCGAAGCGGGACGATGCCCTTCCGGCGTTGACCCCCGACCCTCGGCGTGGCGGACCCCAAGAGCGCTCCATAGCGGAGCGCGCGAGACGACGGCACCCAGGCGGAACACACGGTGCGATTAACGAGCTTGTGTCACACGAATCCGACGGACCGACCGTCGCCCGAATTGGGTCGATCAGCGATGAACATCGTTGATCATCGATCCACCGGGCGCGCTTGTTCATTCGTCGAGTGCTGACTGACACGGACTTGCACTTGAAGGTTCCGCCACGAACCGCCGCTCGACGCGGCAAGGATTGAACGTGGCTGACGCCGATACCAAGCATGACGAACTCGAACCGCACGACGGGGATTCCAACGGAGCCAACTCCGAAGGACATCACGCCGAGCACGAGCATGACACCGAAGAAGAAAGCGCGTCGATCGACTCGGCCGCCTTCGCTTCACTCGAGGCGCTCGAGAGCGGCGAGGATGCACCCATCCTCCCGGTCCGAGCCATCGATGACGAGGAATCCAATGGCGCAGAAGCGTCAGCCGATGACTCAGATAACTCAGACGATGAGAGTGAAGACGAGTCTGATGAGGATTCCGATGATGAGTCCGAGGACGACTCCGACGACGATTCCGAAGACTCGGAAACCTCCGCTTCCGGCGAGGATGGCGATGCATCCGCCGATACCGCTGAAGATGGCAGCAAGCGCCGTCGCCGCCGCGGTGGTCGCGGTCGCAAGAAGGAAACCCAGCAGAGCGCACCAGCAGGTTCCAAGCGCCGGCAACTGATTGTGGTCAACGACGTTCCGGGTGAAGAGTGCCGCATCGCGGTCCTTGAAGACGGACGCCTTGAGCAGATCTTTGCAGAGCGCGAGAACACCGCCACCCACGTGGGCAACATCTATAAGGGCCGCGTGATGAACGTGGAACCCGCCATCCAGGCGGCGTTCATCGACTTCGGCGAAGGCCAGAACGGCTTCTTGCACATCAGCGATCTGCACCCGCAGTACTTCCCCGGCGAAGAGCGCACCGAGCGCGTCGGCAAGAAGATTGCGCGCCGCGATCGTCCACCGATTCAGGAAGCACTCAAGCGCGGCCAAGAAGTGATCGTGCAGGTCCTCAAGGAGGGCATCGGCACCAAGGGTCCAACACTCACCAGCTACGTCTCCATCCCCGGCCGTTTGCTGGTGATGATGCCGCAGATGGACAAGGTGGGCGTCAGCCGCAAGGTGGAAGACGAAGACCAGCGCCGCGAAATGCGCCGCATCTTGGACAGCCTTGAACTGCCAACGGGCTTCGGATTCATCCTGCGCACTGCTGGCTTCGACCGCACCAAGACTGAATTGCAGCGCGACGCCATTTATCTGCAGCGCCTGTGGCAGGCCATGGAGCGTCGCATGAGTTCCACCGGCGCGCCCTGCGCCCTGTACACGGAAAGCGATCTGCTGGTTCGCACCATCCGCGACATCGCCGACGACAGCGTTGACGCCATTGTGGTGGATAGCGAAAGCGCCTTCACGCGTGCCAAGACCTTCTTGCAAGTAGTGGCGCCGATCAACGCGCCGCGACTTCTGTACTACGACCGCATTGCGCCAGTCTTCGAGGCGTTCGGCGTTGAGCGGCAAATTGAGCAGATTCATGCCCGCGAAGTGCCGCTGCCATCGGGCGGCGCGCTGGTGATTGATCAGACCGAGGCCATGGTGGCCATCGATGTGAACAGTGGTAAGAGCCGCAGTGCACGCGACAGTGAGACCAACGCCTACAACACCAACCGCGAAGCCGTTGATGAAATCGCCCGGCAGTTGCGCCTGCGCGACCTGGGCGGAATCATCGTCAACGACTTGATCGACATGCGCATGTCCAAGCACCGGCGCGAGATTGAAGCGCGCCTGGAAAGCAATCTGCGCCGCGATCGTGCCAAGACCACCACGCTGGAGATCTCTGACTTCGGCATGATTGAGATGACCCGCCAGCGCATGCGCCCGGGTCTTCACAAGGCGCACTTCATGGACTGCCCGCACTGTCACGGTGCCGGCGAAGTCCGCGTGCCCGATGCAGTGGCTGCCGACATTCTGCGTCGTATCGCCCTGTTCTTCTGCCACGACCGCATTGCGCGCGTCGAGGTGGTGTGCAGCGCGCGCGTTGCTGGCGTGTTCCTGAGTACGCGCCGCAATGCGCTTCATGAACTTGAAGAGCGCTCCGACAAGCGCGTTGATATTCGCATCAGCGAAGCTTTCGCCATGGATCGCGTTGAGGTGTATGCCTACGACGACCGCGGCGCGGACATTGAGCTTGATCGCCTACCGCGCGTTCCGGTTCCACGCCTTTCGGATTTGCCAGACAGCGTGGTCATTTCTGATGATGACGATGGTGATGATGACGTGGTGGATGGAGGCGGACACCGCCGCCGTCGCCGTCGTCGTAAGCCCGCGCCAGCTGACGCAACGGCCATGGCACTCGCTGGTGGATTTGACGATCTGCCAACCCCAACTGCCAACGAACCGAGCGTTTCTGAACTGATTCGCCGCTCCGACGCCGAGCGCGAAACGCGCCGTCGCGAGGACGATGTTCGTAAGCGTGAAGAAGACACGCACCGCCGCGAAGAAGACACGCGCAAGCGTGAAGAAGATGCACGGCTGCGGCAAGAGGCTGCTCGTGAACGGCAAGAAGCTGCACGCGAACGCCAAGAAGCCGCAGCAGCGCGAGCTGTTGAGCGCGCCGCTGCTCGCGAGGCACGCGATGCTGAACGAGCAACGCGCGTTGAAGCTGGACTTGATGTTGCTGACCTCGACGAAGCAGACGCTGTGGATGCCGCCGAAGAGGCTGCGATCGCACTGGAGCGCGAGCAATCGGGTGGCAATCGCGGTCAAGGTAATCGCGGTGAAGGTGATGGCGATGGCGAAGCCGGTCGTGGCCGGCGCCGACGTCGGCGTCGCGGTCGCGGACGCGGTGGCGATCGTGATGACGAAGCACCAGCCAACGGAAACGGTGGCGGCAATCGTCAAGGCGGACGCAATGCTCCGCGCAACGACGCGGCTGGTACGCCAGCCGTCGCGCGCGCTGAAGGCGATACCGGCGGCGAAGGCTCCGAAGGCGGCGAAGCTGGTGACGGCGCGCCACGTGGCGAAGGCAATGARGGCGGAGAGGACGGTCCGCGCAAGCGTCGTCGTCGACGTCGTCGCGGCGGTCGCGGACGCGGTGGCGATCGAGCCGAAGGTGCGGAGGGCGCAGAGGGCGCACCTTCGGGTGACGGCAGTCCAGCCGCAGCAGGTGATGCGCCGGAATCGCGCCCCCGCAGCCAACCATTGGGCGTACCTCCGGGATCAGGCGGCGGACGCACCCCGCGTGAACCACGTACTCCACGCGAACCACGTGAGCCACGCGGCGACCGTGGCCCGCGTGAACCACGCGAACCACGTGGCGACCGCGCCCCGCGCAACGATGCGCCATCAACACCGGCACAACCGCCGGCTGCACCTGCAGCAAACCCCGCCACGGATACGCCACTGGGCGCCGCAAAGAAGACCATTCGAAGCGTCACTGGTTGGATGCGACGGCTGAAGACCACTCCCGGTAGTGGCAGTCGTGACGATCGCTAACGACACTCGGGCGCTGGTCGGCCTTGTCACTCAGGAATCGCATGACTGAAACGCGGCGCCTCATCATCCTCGGATCCACTGGATCAATTGGCACCGCCACGCTGGAGGTGGTGGCACATCTTGCTCAGCAGGATGATGCGCCGCGCTACACCGTGGTGGGACTTGCCGCGGGTAGTAACGCATCACTTCTCGCTCAGCAGGCAGAGCAGTTCGGCGTTCATGATGTTGCGTTGGCGGACACCAGTTCCAGCAGCGCGCTTCCTGCGTCACTTCGCATCATCACTGGGCCAGACGCGGCCCTGGAATTGATTGACCGCGTTGCGCAACCCGGTGACATGGTGATGGCATCCATGGTTGGCGTTGCCGGCCTTGCGCCGGTACTGGCAGCCATTGAACGCGGTTGCGATATTGCGCTTGCCAACAAGGAAACGCTGGTTGCCGCGGGATCGGTGGTCCAAGAGGCGGTGGCTCGCAAGGGCGTGAAACTGCTGCCAGTCGACAGCGAGCACAGCGCGGTATTCCAATGCCTGCGTTCAGGCACCCTGCGCGAAGTGGATCGGCTGGTGCTCACCGCAAGCGGTGGTCCGTTTCGCACATGGAGCCCCGAGCGCACCGCCAACGCCACCCTGGCCGAAGCGCTGCGTCACCCCACTTGGCAGATGGGCCGCAAGGTCACCATCGACAGCGCCAGCTTGATGAACAAGGGTCTGGAAGTCATCGAAGCGCACTGGCTCTTTGACCTGTCCAGCGACCGCATTGATGCCATCGTGCACCCGCAGAGCATTGTGCATTCATTCGTCGAGTTCCGCGACGGCAGCACCATCGCACAACTCAGCCCGCCGAGCATGAAACACCCCATCCAGTACGCCCTGACTTGGCCGGCTCGGCTTCCCGGCTGCTGCCCCACCATCGCGTGGGATGCCTTGCGGGCATTGGAATTTGAACCCGTGGACCACACTCGTTTCCCGGCGATCAACCTTGCCAAGCGAGTGATCGACGCCGGAGGCAGTTCAGGTGCCATCTTCAACGCTGCCAATGAGGTCGCGGTGGAGGCGTTTATCGCCGGATCGTTGCGCTTTGGAGATATCGCCGCGGTGGTCACTGATTCACTGGACCGACTGCCTGCGCGCGCAGTGCACACGCTGGCCGAAGTACTGACCGCAGACTACGAAGCGCGGGAGTGTGCGCGTACGTGCGTTGCCGAACGCGCCGCGCATAGCGCCACCGTAACGCGGTAAGTTCGCCTACGCTTCGTGAGGCACATCCGTGTCGCACGCAACCATGGAAATTCTTACCAACGGCTGGAACGTCCTCATCATCCTTCTGGGATTTGGGGTTCTCATCTTCATCCATGAGCTCGGCCACTTTATGGCTGCGCGTTGGGCAGGTATCCGCTGCGAAAGCTTTGCAGTGGGCATGGGTCCCGTGCTTGGAGCATGGCGCTCAGGCATCGGCTGGCGCGCGGGATCCACCGATCCCTCCACCATCGCGCGCTTCGGAAAGCCTGCCATTGAGATGTCCGATGAAGAGCTGGCTCGCAACGGAATCGGCGAGACGGAATGGTCACTGCGCGCGCTGCCGCTCGGCGGGTACGTGCGCATGCTTGGTCAAGACGACCTGGACCCCGCCAGGGTTTCTGAAGAACGCCGCAGTTTCCAACGCGCGCCAGTATGGAAGCGCATGATCGTGGTCAGCGCAGGTGTGACATGCAACCTGATCTTGGCGATCGCGCTCTTTGTGCTCACCTTCATGGTGGGCGTTCGCTTTGAAGCACCGGTGGTTGGTCGAGTCGCTGCAGGTTCCCCCGCAGCTGCTGCCGAACCGGCTGAAGGCGGACCGGCCGGACTGAAGGCTGGCGATGCCATCACTGCGATCGACGGCGAGCCAGTGCTCACGTTCGCTGACATTCAGATTGCCGGCGCCATGGCGCGCCCTGGTGAAGCGCTCACCATTACTGTGCAGCGCGCTGATGAAGCCGGGACGACTGTGCAACGCACCTTCCGCATGATTCCTCGCAAGGATGCGGTCAGCGGATTGTTGGCCATCGGCATTGAGCCCGCCATGTCCGGACTGATCGGTGCCGTCCGCGGCGAAGAGCGAGAGGTCTTTGATTCAACCATGGCATCCGAAGGTCTTGGACCAGTGATGACCGGGACGAAAGCAGATCCGCTCCGCGAGTTGACCGAGATCCTTGACCCCGCGTCTGGCACAAGCGCCGCACAGACGCAACGCGTCACTCAGCAGTACATCCCCGTTTCCGTGGGCGAACGCGCTCCGAATTCGCCATCCGTCACCGTACTGTTGGGCGAAGCCGCCGATCGCTCCGCTGGTGCACCCTTTGATACCAAGTGGACCACCGCTTCCGGCGCGGAGGTRACACGCACATTGCAGCCCATTCCGGAACTGCAAGTGCTGATCACTCCCGCAAGTGAAATCTCGGGTGCAGAGATCGAACGTGGGTTGTTGGGGCTGGTTCCGCTCATGCGTGTCGAGCGCGTGCCCGCCGGATCTGCCAATGAAGGCACCTTGCGCTCGGGCGATGTGCTGCTGCGCGTTGAGAATGTCGATGGCCCACGCATGTCGCAACTGCGCACGGCGTTGGCGAGCCATGCAGGTGGTACGGCCGATGTAGTGGTATTGCGCGGCGGCGAGCCAACGCGCCTCACCGCGAAGGTGGATCGCGCCGGCCGGTTTGGAGTGATCATCTCCCCGGCACTGGATCTTCCAGCTACCACCGGCACCATCAATCGCCTTGCCACCGAGAACAACGGCGACCGCGCCACTGCGGTTGCAGCACTCGCCTTGCTACCGCGCACCACCGTACGAAGTGTTGCAGGCACCGCGGTCATCGACTGGGTCACCATGCGTGCAGCACTCCTGGCTGCAACCAAGGACGCCGCCGCTCAGGGCGCGGGGGCATCGGTAGAAATCGAAGTCGAAGCGCCCACGCCCGCACATGAGCGGAGCACCGTTGCCTTGGTCATCGCCAAGGAGGATGTTGCGGCTATTCACGCGCTCGGCTGGGAGTCACCCGTGACCGCGGCGATCTTTGATCCACTGATGACTCGGCTCACTGCCAACGGCAATCCCATCACTGCGGTTCGCATGGGGTTCCATCAGACAAAGACCATGGTGGTGATGACCTACCTCACGCTTGACCGCATCTTCCGCGGCAGTGTCGGCGTTGAACAACTGCGCGGACCAGTGGGCATCGTCCACTTGGGGTCACGTGTGGTGGACCGCGGTGCGATGTACCTGGTGTTCTTCCTGGCAATGATCAGCGTCAATCTGGCGGTGTTGAATTTCCTACCGCTTCCTATTGTGGACGGCGGGCTGTTCCTGTACTTGATTTATGAGCACGTCACTGGCCGCGCGCCATCATTGAAGTTCCAGAATGCAGCCACCATGGTGGGACTATTGCTCCTCGGTAGCCTGTTTCTATTCACTTTCTACAACGACGTCATGCGGCTCTTTTCAGGCGGTTAACGCTGACCAAGGCATGCACCGATGAGCACTCCAATCACCATCGTCACTGGCGCGGGAAGCGGTATCGGGCGGGCGCTTGCCATTTTGTTAGCAGAACGCGGACACGCGCTGACCCTGGTCGGCCGCACGGAATCGAAACTGCACGAGACAGTCGCTGCATGCGGCGCATGTCCGGGTGGGCAGCCCATTGTCATTACTGGCGATCTTTCCAACAGCGCCACTGCGCACGGTGTGATCGATCGAACCATCGCGGAACGCGGCGCGCTGGACACGCTTGTCAATTGTGCTGGCGTTGCGCCACGGGCGCCGATCGAAGCGACCGACAATGAACTTCTTGAAGAAGTGTTCTTTCACAACGCGTTTGCACCGGCGTTTCTCATTGCACGGGCATGGCCACACTTCAAGGAACGCCAAGCCGGGTGCGTAGTGAACATCAGCACCCTTGGCACCTCGGATCCGTTTTCCGGTTTCTTTGCTTATGCAGCCAGCAAGAGTGCGTTGGATAGTTACACCCGCAGCATGCATGTTGAAGGCGCCCAACTTGGTATCCGAGCGTTCTGCATCAACATGGGGTCCATCGATACCCCGATGTTGCGACGCAACTTCCCGGAGACGGTGCTGCCGACTGCCATGACGCTGACACCGGCGCTCGCTGCGCAGGTGATTGTTGATTGCATTGAAGGCAGGCGCGATGCTGATCGCGGCCAGTGCATCATCGTCAAGAAGTAAGCGAAGGCACGCCCAACGCGGGCCGCATCGGTCCGCCACCATCTAGCGGCGGCCGTGCATCGCCCGGTCCATATCGCGCTTCATTTCCCGCGAGGCAATGGCGTGGCGTTTGTCGGACGACTTTCGGCCGGTGCCCAGGCCGATGAGAATTTTGGCCCGACCATCCTTGAAATACATCTTGAGCGGGACGATGGTGTAGCCCTTGCGCTTCACTTCCTCAGCAAGTTTCCGAATTTCCCGTTTGTGTGCAAGAAGTCGGCGCACACGGACCGGCGCATGCTGCACGGCCTTGCCCGCTGCTGGATATTCAGCAATATGCACGGAATGGAGCGAAAGGGACGGCGGCTCTGCAGTAGCGCTGACATAACCCTCTGCCAGGCTGACTTTTCCGGCACGAATGCTCTTTACTTCGGTGCCCAGGAGCTCAATACCGCATTCCAGGGTTTCGGTGATCTCATAGTCATGCCGCGACTGACGATTTTCGATCGTCGGCTCGTTTGGGACATGTTCTTGGGAACTTCCAGCCACGGCGGGAGTATAGGAGGTTGTGACACTTGCCCACCTATCGGACAAGAGGATGTCAAGGAACCGTCAAGCCGAGGCTTGCCTCAACCGCTAGTCAGTGCAACAATAAGGTAGTCACCGATTATCTGCATCCCCGCGCCCCCCACCGCCGCTGATTCTCCTCCGAATGCAGCACTGCTTCAAGCAGATACCCCCATACTTAGAAGACCATCGATGAAATCTACTTCGCTCGCCGTATCGCTCACGCTCGCCACGACCCTTTCCGTGGCGACTGCGTTCGCTCAGGTTGCCCCAAACAGCAACAGCGGATCGCAGGGACTTGAGTCGTTCCGGCTCAATCACCCGGAGACCGGCATTCTTCCTCTTGGCGATCAGGTTGCACGGGTGTACGGCAACTTCTCCAGTGGAGCCACTCCATCAGAGAGCGCACAGCGATTCATTCAGAGCAGTGCTCTTGCACTGTACGGAGTGCAACCTGCTGACTTGGCTCCGATCGGTCCGTTTGAATCAGGCGAACACTTGGTGCAGATCATGCCAGACCGCGAGGTTGGCGGATTCAAGTTCACTGGTGTTTACTACTCGCAACAAGTGCGCGGCGTGCCGGTCTACAAGAGCAACCTTCTTGTT
>NSIA01000105.1 GCA_002737585.1 Planctomycetaceae bacterium
CGCTGCCAAGCGCCAAGCTCTGGACGCGCAATCCACTCAGCCAGTTCCGCTCGAAGCCACAAGTCAGCCCCGCGCAATACGTCATTTGGGCTGGTATCGACCGCGTGAAGGCCGAAGAGCCACGGCTTGCTGTCCTCTTCTCCGCTGAAGGCGGCGGAGCCTTTGACCCAGACAACCACCAGAACATTGAGTTTGTGGTGGACGCAAAGACCGGCGCAATTCTTCATCAGGAAAGCAAGATTTACCATGCAGTGAACGGGCGCGTGACAGGTGTCGCGACGCAGGGCTACGCCGCTGATGCCTGYGCCGCAGAAAGCGCTGTGGGCATGCCGTATGTCGAGGTTGCCACTGGTGCAACTACAACCTATGCGGATGCCGATGGCAACTTCTCCATTGCTGCGGGACCAGCCGGATCGACGTACAGCACTCGACTTGTTGGGCGCTACTTCACCACAACCAACAACGGCACCCCCACGCTTTCGCTCAGCACAACCGCCAACGACGGCGTCAACTGGAGCCCGGTCTTTAACTCCGCAAATAGCCTTGAAGCAGAACGCGCGCAGGTCAATGCCTACTTGATGGCAAACAAATCCCGCGACATGATGGTTGCCGCAAGTCCAGCCTTTCCAACGGTATCTACTCAGGCCAATTCATTCCTTGTGACCTGCAATATTGCATCCACATGCAATGCCTACTACACCGGCAACACCATCAACTTCTACCTTGCAGGTGGTGGCTGCAACAACACGGCTTTCGGTGACATTGTTGGACACGAATTCGGCCACAACGCGGTTGCGAAGGGGGGATCTGGTCAAGGCGCATACGGCGAAGGCATGGGCGACATCTTTGGCCTGCTGCTGAGCGACGAGCCCCGAACCGGCGTTGGATTCCAGACTTGCGCCACCGGCATTCGTACCGCTGCCAACACCTTCCAATACAGCTCGGCGAGTTGCTCCTCGGCAGGCAGTGAGATTCACGCTTGCGGACAGCTCATCTCGGGTTGCGTGTGGGATCTGCGTAATCGATTTGCATCGCTCTACCCCAGCACCTTCCGCACACTGCTTGCGGACTACTGCGTCAACTCCATCCTGCTCCATGGAAACATCACCACTATTGCAGGGGACGTCACTATTGACTTCTTAACCCTTGATGACAATGACGGGAACATCCTGAACGGAACGCCGAAGTACACGTCAATCAACGATGCGTTCTCGGTGCACGGATTGCCCGGACCAGCCCTGCAACTTGCGCAGATCACATTCCCGAACGGTCTGCCAACAGCATTGACCCCAAACGGACTGACGCCATTGCAAGTACGGATCGAGCCAATCCTCGGGACCGTGAACCAATCCACTGCCAAGTTGTTCATTCGCACGGTTGGAGCATCAAGTTACGTTGCTTCCCCGCTCACTCCGCTGGGATCGAACCTGTACCAAGCGAACTTGCCGGGCGGAGCCTGCCCATCAGAGGTCAACTATTACTTCACGGTCCAGATGACTTCCGGCGACACCCAGTCTTCTCCCTCCTTGGCACCCACTCAGTTCTATGCCACACCAGTGGCAAGCCAGTTTGGGGAACTGGTATTCGACACCTTCGAGGCTGCAACAAGCAGCTGGACCGTTGGCGCGACCGGGGATACAGCCACCGCTGGGCTGTGGACTCTGGTCGATCCGGTTGGCACCGCCGCGCAGCCTGAAGATGACTTCACGGCCAGCCCCGGCGTCAAGGCTTGGATCACCGGTCAAGGAGCTGTCGGCGGAGGACTCGGCGCGGCAGATGTTGATGGCGGCGTCACCACTCTGGTGTCTCTCGCGTTTGACTGCTCCGGATTTGATGATGCGTACATCTCCTACCATCGTTGGTATTCCAACAACGCGGGAGCCGGCGCCAACGCAGACAGCATGCCAATTGAGATCTCCGGTGACAACGGCACCACCTGGGTTCAGTTGGAAAATGTGGCTGAAAACGCAGGAGCGTGGGTCAAGAAGACCTTCCGCGTCCAGACGTACGTGACGGCGTCAACCCAAGTCCGAATCCGCTTCCGTGCCCAAGACTTGGGTACTGGGTCCATCATTGAGGCGGGCGTTGATGATGTGCGCGTCTATGGTGCAACCTGCACACCGGCGCTCATTGGAGACCTGAACGGCGACGGCGTGGTGAATGGAATCGATCTCGGCATCCTGCTGGGAGCGTGGGGCACGAACACCTACGACCTCAGTGGCGACGGGATCATCAGTGGTCCAGATCTTGGACTACTCCTCGCAAATTGGACTGTCTGATAGGCGACACCGAAAGCCACTTGGAACGGTTATTACCAATGACCCCCGCCCCTTGAAGGCGGGGGTCATTTGCTATACTCCTCCTCCCCCGCAGCAGGCATCCCCTGCGCGGTGGATCCATCGCCCGGATGGCGGAACTGGCAGACGCGCCAGCTTGAGGTGCTGGTGGGAGCAATCCCTTGGAGGTTCGAGTCCTCTTCCGGGCATTCACGGGAGGCGCCCAACGGC
>NSIA01000106.1 GCA_002737585.1 Planctomycetaceae bacterium
CGCCACGCCTGCCGACGTCCACAGCGCGGCCGTGGTGCTGCGTATGCGTGGACGCATCGTTGGAATTGGGCACGATGCAGGCGATACCAACAAGACCGGCATTGTGGACCGCGCCCTGCGCTCCGCGCTTGATGCAGCGCGTGCGCGGCGCACATCGCAGCCAACCACTGCAAACGAGAATGATTCCATCGGGACACTCGTCACGCTTGAACTTGAACTTGCAGGTGCACGCGAACCGTTGATCGGTCGCACCTTTGAGGAAGTTGCGCGCAGCATTGAGCCCGGCGAGTGCGGCCTGCAACTCACCGACGCTACGCGCACGGCCTATGAACCAGCATCGCAACTCTTGGCGCGGCGTATGGCCTCGCCCGTCTCGCGCGCGGTGCTCGCCATGGTCACTGAACTTGGTCTACCGCCACGAGATCTTCCTGATCTGCAAGCGCTTGGTGGAAACACCGCGATGTACGCATCACGGTCCATTCGCCTAGCGCAACATGATCCAGCCAGTAGCCCGTTCACGCTCGCGCGCGTGCTACCTGCCATTTCTACCGCGCCTGCATCACGTGCGGACGCAGTCACTGCATGCGCATCAATCATCGCGCGCCTAGCCGCACAACTTGAAACCGCTCCCGCTGCCGAAGGACTTCCTGCCGATGCGGGCGCGCAAATGGCACGCACTGGATTGCGCGGTGACTACGTGATTGCCGCCGATCGCTATGAGCCGTTCGCAGCAGGAGCTACCGAGCAAGCGCTGTGCGCGTGGGCACTTGCACGCGCCGCAGCAACCGCAAGCTTTCCGGAAACACTGCGAAATCAGGCTCAATCAGCTGCCATTGCCGTACTCCGCGCATTGATGGATCACGACAACTCCGAGCCTGACCCCGCGTCAGAGCCAGCCGCTGTTGCCTACGCAACACTTGCGATGGCTGAACTTGCTGGCAGCAACGCCACGATCGATGCGCCATTTGCAGCATCAATGACCACCGCACTCGGCCGCCTGCTGGCACCTGCCACCCTTGCCACGTTGCGCCCGCACGTGCAAGCCGCTGTGCTTGATGCCGCTGCAGCACTTCATGCAATGCGGACTCCCGTCGTTCCAGAAAAGGACCTCATCGCTGCGTTGGATGCCGCGTGGAAATCGATCGACCCCGCAGAACTTCCGATCGTGGCACCCTTTCTCATCGATGCAGAAGCTCGTTGCGCGCCCGACACATGGGAACAGCGCATGACCGCTCATCGAAGCACACTTGAAGCCGCGCGAACGGTCCTTCTTGGAACGCAAGTGCAAGCCGACAGTTCCGATCGCCCCACTTCGCTCCTTGATATGCCGGGCGCGTATCCGATGTCCGGCTCAAGCGCCGGGCGAATTTCTGCGCAGTCCACGCGGCCACAATTCTTCATGGCAATGGTCGCTGGACTTCCCGCCACACGATCGCCAGCACGCGATGCGGAAGACAGCAACACACTCGCACTGGCCATTCGGTTTGTGCAGCAATTGCAGGCTCCACTAACGATCGCCTACTGCGCGCCCGCACCGGAACGCGCTCGCGGGGGCGTGCTCGCTTCGCCGGCGGACGCTTCGCAACCAGCGGCGGCGCAGGCATTCGCCATCTTGGCGCTTACGGAGTCTGAGCGTGCCTTGGCGCGTTTGGCGTTGCCGGCTGATCCCGTTCGTGGGAAATGAGTGCATTTTGAGCCAATCAAGCCGCATCGCTACAGATCCGTGGCGATTCTCGGATCGGAAACCGCAACTGCAACCGTACACTTACCCGGCGCGGACGACTCCGCGGTCGCGGTCCTCGCTTGGAGATCTTCATGATGCGCATTCAGACCACTCTCAGTGCCGTGCTTGGGCTCGCCACACTTGTGGCGGTCGCTCCTGCTTCCGGTCAGAATCTCTCGGAGCGCATCAATACCGTGCTTGAGCAGCGCGCCACCAAACAGGCAACTGCCAAGGGACCGATCCTTCGTGCGCTGCTGACCACCAGCATCAGTGTGAAGTTTGAAGACACCAAGGCGAAGGAAGCGTTTGCTTATTTCAAACAACTGATCGGCGTGGAAATGGTGGTGCGCTGGTCTGATGATCCAGGCGCGGGCGACGGACTCGATCCCGAAGCTCGCCTGACGTTTGAGATGAACAGCGCGCAAGCGCTCGTGGTCCTCGAACGCATGATTGACATGTCGACCACCGAGCCCGCCACGTGGCAACTGCGCCAGGGCTACCTGGAAGTGGGAACGAAGTCGCGACTCAATGCGCGCGGCTCGCAAGAGACCCGCATCTATCCGATTCGAGACCTGCTGTTCGAAGCCCCAAACTTTGACAATGCACCCGAGTTCAACCTGAGCCAATCAGTGCAAACTGGCGGCGGTGGTGGTGGCGGCGGCGGTGGTGGAGGCGGCGGCGGCGGCGTTCCGTTCGGTACGCCCGGCGAATCACCAGCGCGCCGAGCTCCTGAAGAGAAGGCCGACCAACTCATCGAACTCATCAAGTCGCTGGTCGAGCCCGATGTGTGGCTGGACGACAGCGTTGCATCCATTCGTTACTACGACGGTTCGATCATCGTCCGCGCGCCGGACTACGTGCAGCGGCAGGTGGCTGGATACGGATCCCTGCCCGCGGAAGCACCGAAGCGCACGGGTGGTCGATACGTTGATATGACTGCTCCGATCGGCGTGTCCAAGGTCACTGGCTTTGGAACATCCACCGTCACCGGCTCAGCGGGCGGCGGCAGCACTGGAACCACCGGCGGCGCTGGTGGACGCGGCGGCGCAGGCACGGGTGCGGGCGGCGGCTCATTCAGTCCGTCAGGCGGCGCACCCACTGGACCAGGCGGAAGCGGTACGAAAGGCAGCACGCCCCCGCCTGCAACGACACCTGGTACCGGCGCGAAACCGTGACGGGACGCGTTCGCGCACACGACCATCGCACCATTCGATCTGACCTCCGCAACTGCACGGGGGATGGTGTCACCCATGCGTTCATGGTTGGACTGGGCGAAACGAACTTTCCACTCTTTGCACTCGCGCTCGGAAAGGGCGACGCCGTTGCCGGCCTGGTCTCCACCGTGCCACAGTTGGTGGGCGCGGTGCTGCAAACGTGTGCGCCATGGGGCATCGAACGCATGGGATCGCCGCGCCGCTGGATCATGTTGTGCGCCACCATCCAATGCGTGAGTTTCATTCCGATGGTGGTGGCGGCCATGCTGGGGGTCATGCCAACTTGGATGCTCTTTGCAGTGGCAAGCATTTACTGGGCAGTGAATTTAGGGGCAGCACCCGCGTGGAACACGTGGGTTGGTGCACTCTTCCCACGACGGATTCGCGTGCGGTACTTCGGGTGGCGGTCACGCATCTACCAAATCTCCATCATGGGATCGTTGCTGGTGGGCGGACTGGTGCTGATGCTTGGTGACCCTGGTCGTGCGCAGCGGTTGTTAGGTATTGACATGGGTATCGACCTGGGATTGATGGCTGCCTTCGCCACTGTGTTTGGTCTTGCTGGCCTGTGCCGCTTGTGGAGCGTGCTGTTTCTCAACCGCCAAGGCGAAGCGCCCGGACTCAATCTCAAGAATCATCGCCGGGTTGGCTGGATCGATTTCGCGCAGCGCGTTCGCGGTGGCGCGGATGGGCGACTCCTCGGCGCAGTGGTGTTGATGACCGTCGCCGTGCAGATTGCGCAGCCGTTCTACACCCCGTATATGAGCCGACAACTTGGCTTGAGCGACGCCGCTGTGTTGGCAATGATCGCCGCAAGCTTTGCAGCAAAGAGCATGACCGCTCCACTGTGGGGGCGCATTGCACAGAAGCACGGCGCGCGAAGACTCTTCGTATGGGGCGCATTAGGAATTGTGCCGCTCAGCGCGTTGTGGCTGGTGAATGATTCATTCTGGTACTTACTGGGTTTGCAAGCGCTCACCGGCGCCATGTTCGGCGCGTATGAGTTAGGTTTCTTCTTCTTGGCACTCGAATCAATCCGCGAAGAAGAACGCACCAGCATGTTGGCGCTCTTCATGCTCTTCAATAGCTTTGCCGCTGCAGCCGGCAGCATGATTGGTTCAATCGCGCTGACTGGCATGGGATCGCTGGAAGCCGTCGGCATGATGGGCGGCGCGTACGTCGCCATCTTTGCCATGAGCGCTGGATGCCGGGCCTTGGCATTCTTTGCGTGCACCACGGTGCGGGAAGAAGTGGCGCACGCCGTGCCGATTGCTATGCAGACATTGTCATTGCGCCCATCGGCAGGTAGTTTTGATGTACCCGAGCCAGCGTCAATTGAAGAAGCAGAATCGATGGGAACTACGCGATGAGGCCGCACTATGCCTGACGCGCCTGCAGAAATAATTTCGCGTCGGTTTGTCATAGCCATAACCGCGGCGGTGCTTCTGGCAGCCGCAGTGCGCGCGCCGTTTCTGACCGACGGTCTGTGGTACGACGAAATCGCCGCATTCCTTGGGTACTCAATCAACGGGCCATGGGGCGCGGTGTCCACCTACTACACGCAGTCGAACCACGTGCTGCATTCATTACTCGCGTGGGGATCGGGTGCGGCGCTTGGAGTCGATGAAGTCACCGTGCGACTACCGAGTTTCCTTGTGGGACTTGGCGCCGTGCTCGCCGTAGCGTGGCTGGCCATGATCGCCCTGGGGCGCGATGCTCAGGGCGTACGTCTCGCGGTGACGGCTGCGTTCATGACCGCGCTCATGCCGATCGCGGTTCTACCCGCCACCGAGGCTCGCGGGTATTCGTTGATGACGCTCTTCTCCGCACTGATGACGGCTGCATTTCTACGCGCGCTCCGCAGCCCAACACGGACCGCGTGGCTGATCTACGCCGCGGCGTGTGCCCTGGGAATCTGGGCGCATTTGGTAACGATGTGTGTTCCAGCATTTCATGCGGCGTGGTGCGTGGTGGTGCTACTGCGCGGCGCGCCATCCACGCCCGGCGGAACGCCGCCCAAGGCCGCGCGTGCTGGTCTGATGGCGATCGGCATGGCCGCGCTGCTCACGCTGTTGATCTACGCGCCAATTCTTCCTGCCATGTTTGCCATTCGAAATGAGTTCCGTGCGCTCGATGGCAATGAGCCAACGCTGCTTGGTATCGAAGGGTTGATGATGCTTCTGTCCATCGGCGGCTCATGGAATGCGTGGGCTTCGCTGACGGCGCTACCCTTGGTACTTGCTGGAATCGCAGCGGCAACGCGTGATGCTCGGTTGCGCACTGCCCTCCTACTTTCGTTGGGGGGCGCCGTTGTAGCGCTGGCGTTCCCACTCTTTCTTGGCAGTTGGCTGTACGCACGCTTCCTGGCATTCACCATTCCCGGTATCGCCCTGTTGTTAGCGGCTGGACTGTTGGAAATCAATGATCGAAAGCCGATCGCTGCGCGAATGGTGGCATTGGTCGTCGCCAGCGCCTGGATCGCATCACTGGCAACACTCGGCCCGCGCCAGCAGATTCGCGAGGCGGTCATGTATGTCGCCAGCCACCGATCGCCCACCGAGGGCGCGTTCGCTGTTGGGCTTCCTGACGATGTGCATCAGTGGTATGCCGTGCCGCTGCGTGTTGATATGCCCGGAAGCGGTCCGTATGGATCCGCACTTGAGCAACATCTGCGTGACCCGGCTGCTGCGTGGGCTGTGCTTCTTTATCCACGCACACTGACTGCTGCCGCGGAACAACTGCGGGCCGCGGGATTTGTGGAGGAAGCCCGATTCCCGGGGTGGATCGATGCTGGCGGTGGGGAGATCATCGTGCTGCGCCGCAGATAGCATCGTCCGCCATGCCTGGCACCTTTGAGATCATCTCCGAACGCGAAGAACCCACGGGGTGGCGCTTCGATGTGCAGGACATTCGTGCAGACGGATCGCTCGCGGGCGTTTCACTGACGCTGTCATGGGCTGATTACGACTACTTCTGCCCAGACGGTTCGGTTGCACCGGAAAGCGTGGCACGTGCGGTGCTTGAAGTGGCCAGCGCGCTCTGGCCACAGGGAATGCCGGCTCGACTTGATGCCAGCACCCCGCGACGGATGGCACCCGATGCCGATCAGCGGATCACGGAACGCGTTGATATGCGGTCCATGTGACAGGCTGGTGACATGTGACAAGCTGGTGACAAGCGAGTGAGCGGCTAGCGAGAAGCCCGTCATCGGCTGGTGTTTCTGCGGCGTCACCTACTCACGCCTGCATCAATGGTCGTAGTTCACGCGGCCGATGTACCAGTGGTACTTCCACCCAGAATGTGCTGCCGCGGCCCGTGGCGCTCAGCAATCCAACCGTGCAGCCGAGCAACTCTGCTAACTCGCGGCAGATAGCCAATCCAAGACCGGTGCCACCCGCGCGGCGCGTGTGCGTTGCATCCACTTGCCGGAACTTCTCAAAGATCGTGTCTTGCATGTCCGCCGGTACGCCGGGGCCGTGATCGGTCACGCTGATACGCACCGCTTGCGCACCGTTGCGATTCAGCAACTCGGCACCAACGATGACCACTCCATCCTCAGGCGAGAATTTCACGGCGTTCGACATAAAGTTGTAGAGAATTTGCTGCAGCTTTCCAGCATCGGTTTCTACTCGGGGCAACGCATCGGTCAAGCGCTGCTCAAAGTCGATCCGCTTCTGCAGCGCTACCGGGCGCATGATTGCTTGCAATCCTTCCAGCAAATCTGCTACCGATGCCGGACTCATGGTCACTTCCATGCGACCAGCCTCAATCTTGGCCATGTCGAGCAACTCATTAATCATGTCCAAGAGCGATCGACCGCTGCGCTGAATGTTGTTGATGTAACGGAGCCGCTTGGGATCAGCCGCTCCATCGCCGCGGGCAATTTCTTCCAGCAAATCCGCAAACCCAATGATGGAGTTCAGCGGCGTGCGCAATTCATGGCTGACATTGGCCAAGAATTCACTCTTGAGTCTGTTGGACTCGCCCAGTCCCACATTGGCCTCGGAGAGTTCGCCGATCTTCAAGTCAAGCGCTTGGTTCATTCCCGAAAGTTGCCGCTGCACGCGCTCGTTGGCATCAAGCATGCGATTCAGACTGTCAGCGAATGACTCCACTTCATCCCGGCTGCGCACTTGCACGCGCGCGCTCTGCTCGCCGCGACTCACCCGCTCCGCGGTGTCTTGTAGTTGCCGCAGCGGCGAAAGTACATCGCGSCGCAGCACYAGCCACAGCAAGGTGATGCCCGTCGCCACTACCAAACTACCGCCAACGATCAACAACCAGCGGATCAGTAACAGGTCAAGGTCCGCAGATTCCACCGCGGATGCATCGGCATTGACATTGACAATGACATTGGAATTGGGATCGGAACCGGCATTGGCATCGGCATTAGCACTGAAACTACCGATGGCGCTGGCATCGTCCATGAGGCGATCGACCATCAGCCACGCCCCAGTGACGACAATCGAGGTCACTACTGCCGTGCCAATGCCGAAGACGATCAATGCACGGGCGGCTAGCGAACCAATCCTTCGAGCCATGGCGGGGATGATAGGCTCAACCATCCATGCGCAAACCAGGATGCAACGAAGACAACGTGGAGATGACCGACGTGATGTGCGACTTCTGCATGCAGGAGTGGACCGAAGCACGCCCCATGGTGGAAGGCCACCAAGGCAGTTGTATCTGTGGCGATTGCTTGGCGGCCGCGTACCGCGTCTTGGTGATGGTGGAGTCGGCCATTCCGGAGACCCCCTCCAAGTGCGTCCTCTGTCTTGAGTTGCGCTCGGAACCGTCGTGGCACATGCCGCCTGCGCCCGGCGCCCTTCCGATCGGAGAGGACACTCCGCACGCATGCCGGCGCTGCGTTCGGCAGTCGGCGGCGGTGTTACAGAAAGTCACAGAATTCGGCTGGCGCAAGCCGACCGCGTGACCGTTCGCCTTTGCGATACCCTGCCCCTCCATGGAGACGTACCTCGCCGAAGCCGACGACAAAGTGATTGTGATTGTTGCCGACGGTGGCCTGAACAAGGGAACCGCTGAGCAAATCACGCAGGTGGTTCAGCAGGCGATTGATTGCGGGATGAAGGGCGTCATCATCGATTGCTCCAAGTTGGACATTCTCTCCAGTGCCGGGCTCGGCAAGATGCTGATGCTGCACAAGCAAATGAAGCAGCACGGTGGAGAGGTCAAGATCGCCGGCTTGCACGGCATGGCGGTGCAGGTCTTGCGCCTCACCCGGCTCGACGGCATCTTCCAGTTGTATCCGGATGTTTCTCAGGCACGGCTGGCGTTCCGCGGGAGCTGAGCCGCAGAATACCCGCGCCAGTTTCGTTACACCCGGCGCAATGTGACCGCGTGAAACGGACGACCTTCGCGCTGGTATTTACGCTCGAAATTAGTGCCAACAACCTCGCCGTCCGCTGCGCTCACGGGGCGCTCAAAGCTCACCGGAGTAAAGATGTGACCGCTGCGAGCGATGTGTTCTTGATACCAAGCCCACAGTTCGTCATGGTCAGTGACTAAACGAAGCTCGCCACCCGGTCGAAGTATCCGGTGAAACTGCGCAAGCGTGGCATCTTGCACCACGCGGCGCTTGTGATGGCGGGTCTTTGGCCATGGATCGCTGAAATAGAGATGCACCACCGAGCAGCAACTATCCGGCAGCCAATGCGTCAAGAACTCTGTGGCATCCGCGTACAACATGCGAACATTGGTCAATTCAGCGCGGCGAATGCGATCGGCCGCATAGCGGTAGAACTCGCCCGCGTATTCGATKCCMAGAAAGTTGACATCCGGGTGCGATGGCGCCTCTTGCAGCAGAAATGTGCCCTTACCAGAGCCGATCTCCAACTCAAACGGCGCATCGGGGCGCGCCGGGAAGAAATAGCCAGGACCGAGCCGACCCGCCTCCGCAGGGGGTAGTTCGCGCTGCGCGAGGCCGATGCCAGTGACATCAAGCGTACGACCATGACCAAGTCCAAATGACATGGGGGGAAAGGATAGTGGAATACGCAGCGGAGTCCACGGATACCACTACAAGAGTGACCATGATGATTGTCCCCGCTGCCGCCCTGCTCCTTTCCTTACTCGCCCCGGGTGCCGCTGCTGATGGCACTGTCTTGCACCCATTTGATGGCAAGACCTTGGACGGTTGGGATGGCGACCGCACCTTCTGGTCTGTACAGGATGGGGCCATCGTCGGAAAGTCAACCGCGGAGCATCCGCTCCCTGCCAGTGGCTACCTCGTCTGGAGCGGCGACATGCCGCAAGACTTTGACTTGCGGTGCAAGGTGTTCATCACTGCAGGTAACAGTGGCATCCAATATCGAAGTCGCCGCGTGGAGGGACGCGCGGACATGGCTGGCTTCCAAGCGGACCTGGATGCATCCAATTCTTACACCGGCATTTTGTACGAGGGGCTTGGCCGTGAAATCATGAGCGGCCGCGGCGAGCAAGTGGAGTGGGCGCCCGCCGGCAAGCGCGTGGTAGCAAACTTTGCGCCCGACGCGATCCTAAAGAATGTCATGCGACCCGGCGAGTGGAACGACTACCGCGTTGAAGCGCGTGGCACACGCGTTCGACACTGGATCAACGGCACGCTGATGACTGATGTGACTGATGGCGACGCCAGCCGATTTAAGCGCGACGGGCAGATCGGATTTCAACTCCACCAAGGCGCGCCAATGGAAGTTCGTTGGAAGGATCTTGAAGTGCGTCCTATCACGGAAGCACCGGCTGCATCCGCGCTCACTGTGCCGGATGGATTCACCGTTGAACTGATCGCCAGCGCGCAAGCTGACCAAGGGAGTTGGGTGTCCTTGGCATTTGATCCGCAAGGTCGCGCAGTAGTCAGTCCGCAATCAGGCAAGACGTTGCGAATTGAGATTCCCCGCGTTAGTACTGGTTTCACTGGTACAGATGTGCGCGTCACCGAACTCACTGGCGCGCCTGAAAGTGCGCAAGGCCTGTGCTTCGCCGGCAATGAGTTGTGGGTGGATTCTTCCGCCGCCGGTCCGCAGTCTGGACTGTGGCGGTTGGCTGATTCCGATGGCGACGGCACATACGAGAAGCAGACGCAGGTGCTGCATTGGAAAGATGACGGCGGCGAACATGGCGCACACGGCATCGTCCAAGGTCCGGACGGCGCGCTGTATGTGGCTCTTGGAAATCACACAGCGGTTCCGGAAGGCGTCAGTAACGGCGCATGTCGCCCATGGAGTGAAGACCTCGTCGGCGAGCGCATGTGGGATCCGCGTGGACACGCGGTGGGGATTGTTGCACCCGGCGGCACCGTGCTGCGCGTTGATCCAGCAACCGGCGCAATCACGGTCTTTGCCAGCGGATTTCGTAATCACTACGACTTGGCATTCAATTCGGACGGCGAACTCTTCACCTATGACAGCGATATGGAATGGGACATCGGCGCGCCGTGGTACCGAGCACCGCGCCTTGTCCATGTGGTGAATGGCGGCGAATACGGATGGCGATCGGGCAGTGGCTGCTTACCGTCATGGATGCCAGACACACTTCCACCTGTGTGTGAAACCGATTCTTCATCACCGACTGGCATGCTGCATGGCTCCGGCGGTGCATTCCCAGCTCCGTGGCGGAACATGCTGTTTGCCGCAGACTGGACATACGGTCGCATCTTGGCGGTGTCACTCACTGCACAGGGCTCCACGTACACGGGCAACTGGCAACCATTTGTCACTGGGCGCCCCATGCCCGTCACGGACATGGCATGGGGGCCGGACGGCACGATGTATGTGGTCACCGGCGGACGTGGAACGCAGAGCGGAATCTACCGAATTTCAGCCACGAAACCCGCATCCGCCACGGAGCGCGTGAACAGCGCGGACGCAACGCACGCGCCGGAACGCACGGCTCGACGCGCGCTTGAGAATCTCGCGGCAGCGCCCGATGCAGCCAAACTTCCAACCGTCGTCGCTGCGCTGACCGCTGATGATCGTTTCGTGGCATTCGCTGCGCGCAACGCCTTGGAAGCAACCGGCGCCGCTGCAGTCGCCGATGGCGCAAAGACCACTGCACTGCGCGCCCGCGCTCAGGCGGCGTTGGCATCGGCGCGGATGCCCGGGGCCGATTGGTCATCTGCCGTGATGAATGCCGCTGCAATCGGTGCGCAGTCGAGCGCGGATACCTGGACAAAGTTGCTGGCGTTGCGTGCTGTGCAAGTGGCGTGGTCACGACACAGCGCGGATTTCACAGGACCGACGGGTGAAGCTGCTCGCACCGCTGCCTCGCAACTTGCGCAACGATTCTTCACCGATACTGATCCACGCGTTGTGGAAGCCGCCCTTGGTCTGGCGTGTGAAATGGGAAGACCCGAAGCCGTGCCGGCTGCCATGAAACGCCTGACGGAAGCAAGTGATCGCGCCGACGCACTGCGCTGGGCAACCATGTTGCGCACGGTGCCAAACGGCTGGACCGAAGAGTTGCGTACGGCCTACTGGCGCTGGCTTGGCTCAACCAACGACAGCGCTGGTGGATTTAGTCTGCGCGGCTTCATCGACCAAGTGAAGAGCGATGCCGAGAAGCATGTGCACCGTCCGGCCGCAACCAACGCAGCCGGCGCCGCGCCGACCGCTCGCGCGCAGACCACGCTTTCCGCTTCTGCCACACACACCACCAGTGCGCAGAGTCACTCCTGGACCGTTGCCGAACTCTCCTCGGCGAATCCCGGCGACACCGCACCGGACCGTGTGCGCGGCGCGCAACTATTCAGCGAAGCAATGTGCATCCAATGCCATCGAATCGGTGGCCAAGGCGGCGCAAACGGACCCGACCTGACCGGCGTCGGCAGTCGATTTGCGCGCGGCGATCTCCTGCGTGCCATTCTTGAGCCCAACGCTGCAGTGAGCGATCAGTGGCGCGATACAGCTGTCACCCTGAAGGACGGAAGTATGGTGGTCGGTCGAATCATTGCAACCGATAAAGAGTCGCTGACCCTCTCTACCAATCCACTCGGTCCGGATCGCGAACGCGTGGAGCGAGCGGAGATTGCGCACAGCGAACAAATCACCACATCAAGCATGCCGCAGGGAATGCTGAATTCGCGCACGCGGCAAGAAGTTCTTGATTTATTGGGCTATTTGGAGACCGCAGGCAGCACCGCCGGTCGTGGCGGCTGAGCCAGTACCCACGAGGCAATCACATCGAGCACTTCGGGGTCGATGGTGATATCGATCTTGGAATACTCATCAATGGCGCCCGTCTGCGCGTGTTGGAATAGGTGATTCAGGCCAGGCATGACCTTCACCGTGGTTGGCGCGCCACTGACTTTCAAGGCTGCCTCAATCGGGGGAACATTTTGGACCGCGTCCACTTGCGTATCAAGCGTTCCGTTCAGTACTAAGACCGGGCACTTCACTTTTCGTAACGACACCGCGGGATCAAGCACCAAGAATCGCTTCATCCACGGCGAACCAATCTGCGCAAGGGCGGCATCCACCTGTGCTTCAAGGGTTGCTGCCGGAATGGTTGCGGGGTCCGTTCCGCCGAGCGCAATTTGCGCAAGCACCAACTTCTTGGCCGCCGCGCGCAACACGTCGCCGCTTGTGCCAGCCTTGACCGCATCAAGGTATGCAGCGTGAGCCGCGACCGCCGGGGCAATCTGCGCTTCGGTCAGACCAGTTGCCAGAAGAATCTGCTTGTTTTGTTCGCGCAGAATTGCATCGCCGTTCACGCCGGTGCCAGCCATCATGACAATGAATGCGGGACGCGCAGCGTTTGCCGCTGATTTCGCTTGTCGTTCATCCATGTTCACCACGGCCATCGGTGCAACTAATCCACCTTCACTGTAGCCAATCATGCCCAGGCGCGCAGCATCAATTCCTTCCACGTTTGCCAGCGTGCCAAACTCCAGCACGGCATCGCTCATGAAATCTTCCGTGACAGCGGTGGCGAACGATCCAGTCGATGCCCCAACGCCACGATCATCACAACGAAGTACGGCGATGCCGCGCCGCGCCAGCGCGTCGGCCAGTACCAAGAACGGCTTGTGTCCCATGAGCGCCTCGTCGCGATCTTGTGGACCGCTGCCAGAAACCAGYAGTACCGCGGGCACTGGATGATTCTTGGACGCACCGTCCGGAAGAAACAGCGTTCCTTCCAGGGTGTGTCCAAGTGGGTGCTTCACGCGTTGCGAAAGTACGGCGTATGGAAACGGTGGCTTGGGCTCCTGCGGACGAACGACCGCTCCGGGCGCAGGAAGCGGCGTGCCGGCGGTATGCGGCCGGAACACCAGCGGACCCTTGAATGTGGCCTGGCTGAACTCGCCGCGTAAATCCGCGCCATCTTCACGCAGGTTGATCGTTGCGTTGCCTGGAACAGGTAGCCGGATGGTGAACACGCCATCAACGCTGCGAGTCACGAAGAGTGAAAGCCCAGCGATCTTCTGCGCAGGAATATCGATCGCTCCCGCCCATCGGTCTGCGCCGTGTGGCGCGATGGTGAGTCCCATCACCAGCGTCTGCCCGCCTGCCTGCAACTGTCCCGCCCAAGTGCGGGCATCTTTCGCGCCCACGGCCTCAATCGTTCGCTCCAAATGCACGGGCATTTCAATTGCCTGCGGCGACCCGGGTGGAGTGGCGATGAGAACCCCATCAAGTGCATCGCCGGCGCGCGTCACATCAAAGCGAATGCTTCCAACCATGGCGCTGAAACTTCCAGTGAGATGCCCATCCTTCTCGGCAATGCCAATGATGGATTCGCCAAGCGATCCAAACGCTGGCAGCGCGCCCTGGGCGCTGAGCTTCCCGTTGGTGGTTTCCACGCCAAGCACCACGTCGAGTGGCCGCGCACCGGTTGTCGAACCCATCCACAGGCCATCAAAGGCGGTGGGGCTTGCGGCTGACGGGATAGCCTGCCAGAGCGGGTGTGAAGCGTGAACAGCTGAGGCGCCGTGAACAAACAATGCGAGAACACCGACCGCCGCCAGTCGAAAAATCAACGTCTGTTGCATGGGTATGCCTTCAATTGCTGCTGATGCTGCGAACGATTGACCGGCGGAGCAGTAGCCCTTACGCCCGAACTGGCGCAGGAACATCCACCGCAATGCCATCGGCCCAGAGCGATTCCAGGTCGTAGTACGCGCGCTGGTCAGGCTCAAAGAGATGAACAACCACATCCACGAAATCGACAACGATCCAAGTCGTTCCCGTATCCCGATCGGAACGGAACGGAGGCTGACCGATCTTTTTGCCAAGATCTTCAAGGGCCTGCGCCACGCTCTTCATCTGCCGATCGGAAGTACCGCTGGCAATGATGATGTAATCACAGACCTGGCTGATGCCGCGCAGGTCTGAGACCGTGACATTGGTGCACTTATCCAACATGCACGCGCGCGCCAAATCAACGGCGAATGCGCGGACTGCAGCCGGGTCACCCTTGGACTTGGTTCTAATCATGATGAATGCTCGCCAAAGTGCTGGCCACACTGCTCGCCAACATGTTCAACGGTAG
>NSIA01000009.1 GCA_002737585.1 Planctomycetaceae bacterium
TCAACTTCGTTTGCGCCGTCGACATCGATGGTTGCTACATCAACGTTCAGACCAACACGCTGAGCAACGGCCCAGGCTCCGGCGTGCCAGGATGGGACGTCAACCCCTACACCTCCGGTGGCGGCATGAACTTCTTCAACTCCACCGGTGGCGGCCAGATGCGCTATCCGGGCGTGACGGTCGGGCCTGCCGGCAACCTTGCCCTCGGCACCTCGATCGGCGCCACTGGCTCCTTCAACACCTCCACCACCGGCGTGGTGTTCGGTTCCGCTGCTGGCAACTGGGCTTACAGCGCAGAGAACATCATCGGCTTCCGGTTCGTGGCCGCCGCTGGCACCACCCACTACGGCTGGATGCGCTTCCTCATGGGCGCCGCTGGCAGCTCGGGCACCTCGATGACCCGCACCGTGGTTGACTACGGTTACGAGTCGACCGCTGCTACTGCGATCCTTGCTGGTGCAGTTCCAGTTCCAGCCCCAGGCGCGATCGCTCTCCTCGGCGTCGCTGGCCTCGCCGGCGGCCGTCGCCGTCGCAACTAAGACGGGACTGACGCTCCACACTCGGGCAGACATCTGCCTGAACTACGCGTGAAATCACAGGGGTAGCCCACTTGGGCTACCCCTGTTCATTTGCATGGAACCGCCGCTATGCGCCCAGACGCGACCATTTATCAGAATTATGCATTTTTCTTTAAAAATGCGTTCGCCTATTACTTTTATTAGACCGTATCCGTGGCATGGTGTTCCGTAAGAGCAGAATGTTCCCACTTTCTGACTCTGATTTGAATGTTATTCGCAGCCTGCAAGTTTCCTACAAGCAGGCATCCGTTTCCCCTATTTCGGAGATCAGAACAATGCGTATTTCGAATCGGTTTGAGAAGCACATCGTCGCTGCTGCAACTGTTGCCATGACCGCTGCTGCGGCCAATGCCGGCCTCGTCACCTGGAATGCCAACCTCGTCATCCCGAACAACATCGACGGCCAATACATCAACGTTGAGACTCAGACCGCCGGCTCCGCCGCTGGTCTGGTGGCTGGATGGGACCTGAACCCCTAAGGAACTTCGACCACCGCCATGAGTTGGTTCGCCGCAGCGGCTCCAAGTGGCTGCGTTATGGGCCTCGGCCAGGGTGGAGTGACCGCAGCGGTTGCAAGCCTGTCCGGCGGAACCTTGGTCAGTGTCGCTAATACCTTCGGCAACACCGCATCGAGCGTGACCGCTGGTGGTTGGGTGCTCAATTCAGTTAACTACTTCGGCTTCCGATTCCTTGGTGCAGACGCAGGGACCCACTACGGCTAC
>NSIA01000010.1 GCA_002737585.1 Planctomycetaceae bacterium
CTGTTGGAACAATCGGAAGAAGGAAAAGGGAAAACATGTCTATTTTAAACCGGCTCGGCCGACACGTCTTCGCTGCATCTGCAGTTGTTATCACCACGGCTGGTAGCGCCCATGCGGCAATCGAACGCTGGGAGTGCAACCTGAGTATTCCAGCCACCTCCGCGGGCCTGTTCATCAATGTCCAATCCCGCGTCACCGGAACCAACGGTGCGGCGGTACTGGGTTGGGACTTCAACCTATACACCACCAGCCCATCCGCTCCTTCGTTGACCATGTACGGCAACGTTGGAACCCGCTTCATGCGTGAGCCAGGTCAGTTTGGCTACGCGGTCGGCAATTTGGGTGTGGAGCAAGACATTGGCACGGAGCAGTTCGTTGCGGGACTATTCAACCCGGAGGGTGACGCGTACAGCGCGGTCTTCAATACTTCGGGACAGTCGGGCGTCGGCAACTGGAACTTGAACTCGATCAACTACTTTGGTTTCCGGTTCGCAGCCAATAGTGGCGCGACTCACTACGGCTACGGCCGCATGGATGTCGGAGTAAACGCCAACGTTCGGACACTCAAGTTCATTGAGTGGGACACGACTCCAGGCGCAGCAGTGCAAGTCGTTCCAGCACCGGGCGCGTTGGCACTCCTTGGACTGGCTGGATTTGGTCGTTCGCGACGTCGCCGCTGAGCCTGTTGCCTGCACGGTTCGCCGTGCGTGCGAATCCCACATACTGATACCCCACGAGGGGCGGCCCAACAGCCGCCCCTCGTTTGCTTCGTACGATGCGGCACCTCATGCACACTCGCCCGGTTCAACGCCTTTTGATTCTTGGTTGGGATGCCGCCGATTGGCAGATCATTGACCCGCTTCTGGCGCGCGGACAGATGCCCAACCTCGCCGCGCTGATTGCGGCCGGGACGCGGGCAAACCTCCGCACCATGGAGCCCAAACTCTCGCCGCTACTGTGGTCCACCATCGCCACTGGCAAGACGGCCGACAAACACGGCATCCTGAACTTTGTTGAACCAAACCCATCCGGCGATGGCGTGCGTGTGTCCGCAAGCACTACGCGCAAGACCAAGGCGCTCTGGAACATCCTGACGCAGA
>NSIA01000011.1 GCA_002737585.1 Planctomycetaceae bacterium
ACTCGCGATGAGCTCAAAGAATTGTTGCCCAATGCTGCGCAGGCAGCGCGTAGCGATCAGCGCCCGGCAACGCTTGCCAAGGAATTCGCGCGGATGCGGTCGCTGCATCGCGCCGCGATTGAGACGCTGCGCAGCGGTGCGTGGGACTGCGCCATGGTCTTCCATGACACCATCGACACCATCGGTCATCACTTCATGGAGTACCGACCGCCGCGCATGAGCCATGTCAAACCCGCGGACCTGCGCGTCTACGGCGAAGTGATGGACCGCGTCTATCGAATGCATGACCGTTTGCTTGGCGAATTGATGGAAGTAGCCGGCCCGGGCACTTCGGTCATGTTGATTTCTGATCATGGATTCCACTCCGGCGCCGAGCGCCCGGTGATCTTGGATGTGACCAAGGAAGAGCGCGCTGCCTTGGAGAGCCGTTGGCACCGAGTGCATGGCGTGGCGATTTTCTCAGGACCCGGGTTCTCCGTCGGAGCATCGATCGGCGCGCCCACGCTTCTTGATGTTGCCCCCACCGCATTGACGGCGCTTGGGCTTCCTGTGGGGCTTGATATGGATGGCCGTGTTGTTGCCGAGGCATTTGCAGTTACCCCAACGATCGCCACCGTCCCAAGTTGGGACGATGTTCCTGGCGAGGCGGGCATGCATCCGCCCGAGATGCGGCAGGATCCCTTTGAGGCATCCGACGCGCTGCAACAACTCATCGACCTTGGCTACATGGCCGACATGGGCGGCGACCACAAAAAACTCGTGGAACTCACGCGCCGCGAGTCGCAGTTCAATCTTGGCGTTGTACTGATGACTACGGGGCGGGCTGGGCTTGCGGTGCCCATCTTCGTCAAACTCGTGGCTGAGTTTCCTGGTGAAGCCCGTTACCTTTCGCTCTTGGTGCACTGCCAACACTCAGCCGGTGATCACGCTGCAGCGCTCGCCTCGCTGGAGCAGTGGGAGCAATACGCACCTGGGAATGCAGAGGCTGCCATGCTTCGGGTGGTGTCACTCATTGCGCTTGGTCATGATGCTGCTGCTGCACTTGCAATGGAGACACTTGTGCTCCAGCACGGCAGCGCGCCGGACCGGGCACGCCCGATCGCCGACATCTTGGCGTTGCTTGGGCAGTGGCAGGCTTCCAGTGAATATGCCGCGCGTGCCGTGGAGCACGACTCAATCGCTCCGGAGCCACGGCTGTCTGCAGCGCGTGCGGCGTTAGAACTGGGCAACTATGAGCAGTGTGCTGAATTCTGCATGGACGCTACCGAGCGAGACATGGCAATCCCTGAAGCGCATCATCTGCTTGGGGCGGCACTTGCTTGGGCAGGCGAGTTAGAACATGCAGCGCAGAGCTTGCAGATTGCTCTGAAATTTGCGCCTAAAAACCGTGAATCCTTGGCATTTGCGGCGGAAGTACAGCGTGCGCTCGGTAACGCAACTGCAGCGGCGGAGTTGCATGCTCGACTTGTTGAGTGCCCCGTTAACGAAGCGGACCGCTCCGCGTCCACACAACTGAATCGTCACTCAGTACGTCATGCACAGGCGTGGAACGAGCGGGAACGATCATGACAACATTCGCACTGATCGTCTACTTGTTGTGCATCGCCATTACAGGAACGGAAGCTCCCAAGCCACTGTCTCGGTCCGAGGCAACGGCAGCAGTGGATGCAACCGTCAAGCGGATCGCAGATCGTTCACGTGCGGAGCGGGCAGCCGAACTGAAATCGGGTGTACTCACCGTTGCCGGCGCACGTATGCCCATCTGGGCTACGCAGTTTGGACCCAAGTCAAAGGATGGAACGCGGCCACTGTGGATTTCTATGCATGGTGGTGGCGGGGCGCCCGCGAARGTGAATGATCAGCAGTGGGAYAATCAAAAGGGTCTCTATCAGCCCGCTGAAGGTGTTTACGTTGCACCACGCGCGCCGAGCAATGAGTGGAATCTCTGGCACCAAGCCCCAGTCGATCAACTGTTCGAACGGCTCATTGAAGATTTGGTGATCTGTGAGCGCGTTGATCCGGATCGTGTGTATCTCATGGGATACAGCGCGGGCGGTGATGGTGTTTATCARCTKGCGCCCCGCATGGCAGATCGGTTTGCGGCGGCGTCGATGATGGCGGGGCACCCCAATGACGCGCGCCCAGAAGGGCTKCGYAATTTGCCGTTCGCCATTCATGTTGGCGGCGATGATGGTGCGTTTGATCGCAACAAAGTGGCTGCGCAATGGGGTGTCATGCTTGACGCGCTGGCGCAATCGGACCCCGGGGCGTATGTGCACTTGGTGGAAGTGCATGCAGGGAAGGGCCACTGGATGGACCGCGCAGACGCATCGGCAGTGCCGTGGATGGCGAAGTACACGCGTAACGCGCGACCCTTGAAAGTGGTGTGGTTGCAGGACGATGTCACGCATGCGCGCTTCTACTGGCTTGCGGTTGATGAACCCAAGCAAGGTCAGCGCCTGGTGGTAACTCGGCAAGGACAAGAGATCACTATTGTGGAAGCGCCATCAAGTTTGGCTGTGCGCATATTGCTTGACGACACCATGCTGGATCTTGATAAAGATGTTCGTGTAACGCAAGATGGCAAAGAACTCTTTACGGGGCGAGTGCCGCGTTCCAAGGCAGTGATTGAACGCACGTTGCAGGAACGCTTTGATCCCAAGGCGGCATTCACTGCAGAAGTAAAGGTCGTGACTGTGGCGACGGCGGTTGTTGCGCCGGCAGCGCCCGCAGCGCCAGTAGCGCCCGCAGCGCCGGCGACTCGCGCGACTCCCGCGCCTGCTGTTCCCGCCGTTCCCGCCACGCGTTAAGCATCGTCACCACGTGTAGGTGAGTTGCATGGTGAACATCAGCACTGAATCAGTGTTTGGATTGTTGGCTGGATCCAAGATCACTTGCAGATCAGGCTGAAGCGTCAGTGTCTCGGTGAGTTGCAACACATAGGTGAGTTCAAATCCGTATTCGTTCTCATGGGCAGTGGTTGGATACGGGGCTTCAAGCCAATAGAAACCACCGGCCAGGTACGCCTGTTGTGTCCGCAATAGGGCGGACTCACTGGGACCGTTCAACACCAGACCAGTGGCGAAACTGGATTTCCCGCCTTGCACAGCTCCAAGTGCGTCGTTGGTAAAGCCCGCGCGCATGAACACTCCCAGCGGTGCACTTTTACTGAGTTTCTGCTCAAGATTGATGGCGATTCCTGCGCCGGTTTCACCCTTTGATGTTCCAAAGAATGGCAGCACGCGGAGAGTGCCCGGCCCAAGTCCCAGGACATCTTCCCCGATAAGCCCCAACTCAAATGTATTGGTCCAGTCGTCACTGGAAATGTCTTGGACCGGGCTTGCGCCATACGCCGTGTTGTTGGCAAGGCTTGCAAACATGGCATAGAACCAATTCACGGGCTGCCACTGCACTACTACGCCCAGCGCGTTGTATGACCACGGCAGTGTTGCCGGATTGATGAATTCATAGTTCATCAACTGATTGAATTGGTTGTTGGCGTAGGTGTTGAGATCCATATACATTTCCGGATCCACCATTCCGGCGGTCACCACGACCTGTCCACCCATGAATGATTGCTGCCACGCCAGTTGATAGAGATAGGCGCTTTGCCCAAAGTCTGTCCCAAGTGGAAAGCCCAAGGTGCCCATGTTCCCTTGCGCGGTTTGCTCGTCGCCGTCGTAGCCAAGGCCAGTGCCTGCGCTACTGCCGACGGTGAGCCATCCGGCACTGCCGCCCAATTCGTCGGTCTGAAATATGTTCCAGGTCAAGTATGCATTGAACGAGTAATAGTTCAGAACATCCTTGGTGTCACCAAGTGTTCCGGACATCGCCACAAAGTCGTACGACTGCCAGATGGCGTAATTGACGCCGTACTGCGCCAACGCAGTCTTCACACTTTGCGCCGCCGCCGACAACGGGTCGCCGGTCACCAACGCTCCGGCTTGGGTGCATGAGTCGCCGTACAGATTCACCGTGGCCAGGTACGGCATCAGGGTGGGCTGCGTCGTGGGCATCAGCGAGAATCCGGCCTGCTTCTCAAATGGTCCAACCGGGGTCGGCTCCGGTTCAAGGCCCGGTCGGTCTTGCCGCATCGATTCGTCAGGGTCAGGGGGCGGGGAAACTTGCTGTGTAACTGGCGCCGCGCACAGCGCCACGCTGGCAGTCAATAGGTGAGAAATTGGCGCCATGACGGCGATG
>NSIA01000012.1 GCA_002737585.1 Planctomycetaceae bacterium
TTCCTTGTCACTCTTGGGTGCACCGCGCTTCTTGCGTGTGCCCCGCCTGAACCGAGCTCGACTCCCATGACCACCAAGCCCGCATCGCCTTCGCAGAGCCAGTCTGGCTATGACATCACGCCTCTCGCACCTGCTGTRGTCAAGGAGCTGGCCTCGAAACTTGATGCGGAGTCGTATCGGGTCACCCAGACTTCGGGCACTGAAGCGGCGTTCTGCGGCAATCTGCTCGACAACAAGAAGCAGGGCACGTACGCCTGTGTGGTGTGCGGTCTGCCACTGTTCTCAAGCGAGCACAAGTTTAACTCTGGCACTGGTTGGCCAAGTTTCTATGCACCGGTTGATCCAGCGCATGTCAGTACCAAGAGCGATGTCTCGCACGGCATGATGCGTTCCGAGATCAATTGCGCCCGCTGCAACGCGCATCTCGGGCACGTCTTTGATGATGGTCCCAAGCCAACTGGTCAGCGCTACTGYCTCAACTCTGCGTCGCTCAAGTTCTATGAGAAGGGCGCCTTGCCYGCCGACACAATTACTAAGAACCCAACGGGACTTGCTCGCGGCGAAGCGGCCAGTGCATCAGCCTCTGCAGCCACCATGACTGCGTACTTTGCGGGTGGATGTTTCTGGGGTGTGGAGCATTGGTTCCAGATTTGCCCCGGTGTCACCACCGCCGTCAGTGGATACATGGGAGGCACCAAGGCCAACCCCACCTACAAGGATGTTTGCAACCACGGCACCGGCCACGCGGAGGTGGTGAAGGTTGAGTTTGATCCGTCCAAGGTTTCCTACCGGCAGTTGCTGGAAGGATTCTTCATCATGCATGACCCAACCCAGCTTGATCGGCAGGGGCCGGACGTTGGCGATCAGTATCGATCCGCCATCTTCTGCACCTCGCCTGAACAAGTCTCTGCTGCCAAGGCATACGTCGCGGAACTCGGCTCGGCTAAGAGTTTCGGCGGCAAGTCGATTGTCACGCAGATTGTGGACGGTGGCGGCAAGTTCTACCCCGCTGAGGACTATCACCAGGATTACGTGGAACGCAGCGGACGGCCCTGCCACGGCTCAAATCCATGGCCACAGGTGTTCGGTCAAGCGGCGAAGGGTGTCCCGGCAGCGCACTGATTTTCTGCGACCTTGGCAACTTCCCGTGGTGGTTCCGGTAGACCTGTGTGACCATGATTCACTGGCGAGCCATCTTCAGCAGTGTGATAGCCGTGCCAGTGGTGGCGCTGCTGTGTGCCGGTGCTCCAGTGCCAGCCGCAGGGATCACTCCGTTCACACCGGTGGACCGCGCGCTGCGGATGCTCAACGCCGTTCCAACTGCAACATCGCTCGGCGCGTGGCATGAACTATTGGGCAGCGAACCGCACGTTGCCGGTACCGATGGCGACCTGCGCGAAATCGCCCGCATTCAAAGTGCGTTTGTTGAAATGGGCATCTCCACCACGGTTGAAGAATTTGACGCGCTTCTGCCGCAGGCAACCGAGGCGCTTGTAGAAATTGTTGGTGCTACAGACATTGCGCCACCCGTGAACGGAAGTCGACGTGGCGTCATTGCGCTTCCAACCGTGGAGCGCAATCTTGCCGAAGATCCTGCCACCACGCACCCTGGCCTCACCTTCGGATGGAATGCGTACAGCGCCTCCGGCGATGTGACCGCGGGCATCGTCTACGCCAACTACGGAACCAAGGCGGACTTTGCCAAGCTCAAGGCGATGGGCGTTGACTGCACGGGCAAGGTGGTACTGGCGCGCTACGGTGGAAATTTCCGCGGTTACAAGGCGAAGTTTGCAGAAGAAGCGGGCGCCGCAGCGTTGATCATCTACACCGACCCCGCAGATACCGGAGTCAACAAGGGGAAAGTGTGGCCTGCAGGTGGATGGGCCAATGACACCTGCGTGCAGCGCGGGTCCATTCTTGCGTCTGATCAGCCGGGCGATCCAACCACGCCGTTCAATCCATCGGACCCTACCGCCGCGCGCTGCGACACCGAAGCGATCGGCCTACCCAAGATTCCAGTGCAACCGATTGGTTACGCCGCAGCCGCAGAGATCGTGCGCCGCATGCAGGGCGAGCCGGTTGCCGCTGATTCTGGTTGGAAGGGCGGGTTGCCGTTTGAGTATCGAATCACTGGTGGCGACGCATTGCAGGTGCGCGTGAAGGTTGTGCAGGATCGAAAGATTCGTCGCTCCGCCAACGTCATTGGCATGATTCCAGGTGCAGTGCATCCGGAACAATTGATCATCATTGGATGCCATCACGACGCGTGGTGCTTTGGTGCAGCGGATCCATTGGCTGGCACCATCGTGTTGATGGAATGCGCCCGCAGCTTCGCGGAGTCACTGCGCGCTGGCGAACGTCCAGCGCGCACCGTGGTGTTTGCCGCGTGGGGTGCCGAAGAATTTGGCATCATTGGCAGCACGGAGTGGGTCGAAGGCCACCGCGATCGATTGCTGCGTGGCGCGGTGGCATACGTGAATCTTGACATGGCAGCCATGGGCCCAACATTCGGCGCATCCTGTTCGCCAAGTTTGCGCGAAGCAGTGCTTGGTGCAACCGTGCGCGTTGCGCAAGCGCGCGGCGCTGCCAATGAGACGGTTTACGATCGCCTCTCCGGTGGCGGTCGCAACGAGCCACAATTTGGAACTCTTGGCGGTGGATCAGACCATGTGGCGTTCAATTGCCACATCGGTGTGGCAAGCGCTGCATTTGGAAGCGGTGGTTCCGAAGGCAACAGCTACCACTCAAACTATGACACCATCGCTTGGTATCGATCAGTGGTTGGTGATGATTACGCGCCGGCCTTGATGGTGACTCGGGTCACCAACGCACTGGCGGCCATCTTGGCGGATTCGTCGGTGCTTCCATTGAGTGCGGCTCGGCACGGTATTGATGGTCAACGATTCCTGCGAGCGTTGAAGGAACGTGCTACCGCCCCGGAAGTTGCCCTCTCCATTGACCAACTGATTGAGCGTGCTGGTCGGACTGCCGAATCGGGTGCGCAACTTGATGCCGCGCTCGCCTCGGCGCATCCATGGATCGGAACCGCTGCAGCCAATCGTTCGCAGTCGGCGCGCGACGCGTGTGCAGCGATTGATCGTGCACTCATTTCGCTTGACCGCGCATGGCTTGATGATGCGGGCCTTGAAGGGCGCCCGTGGTTCCGCAGCATGCTTGCGGCCAGTGACAAGGACAGCGGATACGCCGCCACCATGCTTCCACTTCTTGCCGAAGCGGTGGACGCAGGCGACGTCAACCGCGTCCGCGCCGCGGTGGTCCGCTACCAAGCCGTGTTCGACCGTCTGGATCGCGGGATCGATCAAGCGCGGGCGGCCATGCAATCGGTATCCGGCGGCAACGGACCGCCGGCGCCCCTGGGGACGCGCTGAGCCGTTAGCGTCCGGGAACTTTTCACTAAGGCTGTCCCCGAGTGAAGTTTCTGAAGAACTATCACTGATATGTCACACCCCGTGAACCGATTCCCCTTGCTGATGTGCATTCTCAGAACATCCTAGAAAGTCAGCGATCCGCCCGGCGCGCGGGCGCGTATTGTTTGGACTGTTACCGACCCCACTCACCTGCAGACCTGAACATTCAATGATCCCCATGAAGGCCATTTCCACACTCGCCGTCGCTGTTGTTGCCGCCACCTTCGTCGCTCCGTGCGTTGCACAGACAGTCATCGACACCAAGCGCATCATCAGTACGGGGTTGGTGTATCCAACATGCATCACCCACGCTCCTGGCGATAGCACTCGACTGTTCGTCCTTGAGAAGGCTGGCCGAATCCGCATCATTAACTTGGCCACCAACACACTGGTAGCCACTTCGTTCCTTGATATCGACGCGCTCGTCACTGGCGGTGCATCAACGGGCGATGAGCAAGGCCTCTTGGGCATGGCCTTCGACCCCAACTACGCCACCAACGGTCAGTTCTATGTGTATTACACCGGAACAGGTACCAACAACCTGGCTCGATACACCGTGTCTTCCAACCCGAATGTCGCCAACAGCGCTGGGGTAGTCATGATGACGTGGGCGGATCCCTACACGAACCACAACGGCGGCTGGATTGAGTTTGGTCCAGACGGCAACCTGTACATGGGTACTGGTGATGGTGGCAGTGCCAATGACCCGGGCAATCGCGCGCAGAACCTCAGTGACCGACTCGGCAAACTTCATCGAATCAAGCCCACGATTGGTGGTTCCTCGCCGTACTACACGATTCCATCCGACAATCCCTTTGCAGGCGGCGCAACGACCGCTGACGACACGGTGTGGACATACGGAATGCGTAATCCGTGGCGGTGCAGCTTTGACCGCCAGACCGGCGATCTCTGGATCGCGGATGTTGGTCAGAACGCCGCTGAGGAAATCAACTTCCAAGCAGCTGGAACTGGTGCGGGGCGCAACTACGGTTGGCGATGCACCGAAGGCAACTCGAGTACCGGTCTGACGGGCTGCACATTCGGTAGCCCATCGCTGACTGCTCCCATTCATGTGTATAGCCACGTTACGGGGACCACGGGCGGCTACTCCATCAGTGGTGGCGTCGTTTATCGCGGCTGCCGTATTCCTGATCTGCGGGGCACGTACTTCTTTGCCGATTACGTGAATGCCAACATTTGGTCGTTCCGTTACGTCAATGGTGTGAAGTCCGAGTTCCAGAATCGCAACGCTGCGCTGGGCACATCGGCTGAGGGTGGCGTGGTCAATCAGGTAGTGACGTTCGGCGAAGATGAAGACGGCGAGGTGTACATCGCCGATCACGGTGGGCAGATTTACAAGATCATTCCTGCAAGTGGTGATGGCCCGTGCATTCCGCCACTGGTTGGTGACTTGGATCTGAACGGCGCGGTCAACGGCGCGGACCTTGGTTTGCTGCTTGCTGGTTGGGGCACCTGCGGCACGCCGTGCCCAGGCGACCTGGACCGCAACGGATTTGTCGAGGGATTTGACCTGGGCCTCCTGCTGAGCAATTGGTCCATCTGATTCATCAAGCGAACTGCGCGCAGCAATCTTCGTAGAATCACGGTTGAAGGGAACCGTGATGCTTCTACACACCATTCGTAGCGCCATGACCGTAGTTGTCCTTGCTGCCTGCCTGATGCACGCTGGGCTGCAGTCAGTATCGGCAGCCGTTCCTCCTTCGGGTCCTGCCGCGCCGGCACAGGTGCCACTCATGGTGGAACCGCCCGTCGTGAATTTCGGCGTCGTCGCACCGGGCACCAAGCACCCCGCGCGCTTTGTGCTGCGCAACATTGGTAGTACGCCACTCACTATCGAGCGTGCGCAGCCGAGCTGCAAGTGCACGGACATTTCTGACATCGCCGGCAAAGTCATCGCTCCGGGCGGCACATTGGAATTGACGGCATCGCTCTTGGTACCCAAGTCACCAGGCGACAAGGACGCCAAGGTGATGATCACCGTTGCTGGTTACCCCGGTCTAGTACTTGCCAACATGGTGGCTGATGTCACGCAGCCCGTCCGTGCTACGCCAGCGTTTGTTGATGCTCTCAAAGATAAGCAAGAGGGCGTGGTGCATCTTTCATCCATTGATGGCAAGCCATTCAAAGTCACCAGTGCTGGCGGTCGGGCGCCGCTCTTTGTGGGCTTTGATCCTGTCACGGATTCCCCGCGCGCTGCGTATGACATTCGGTGGCGCGCGGCAGAGATTTCCTCTGGAGCACTTCCGCAGTGGTGGGTGATTGACACCGACCGTGCCGACTGCGCGCAGATTCCGCTACGAATTCGCCATGAATCAACCGGCGGTCGATTTGATCCGGAGCGATCCGCGCGCTTCTGGTTTCCGCCCGAAAGCATCGTTCTTGCTGGCGTAGTGAAGGCGGGGACGCCGGTGGCACTGACCATCACTATTGAACACTTGAATCCCGCTGCGCAGGGCCGAGTCACTGCTCCCACTTGGGGCGATGTTGCGGCAATGACAGTTCCTGGCGCGGAGGGAACGGCTCGATTCATCTCTGCCACCAAGCGCGCGGGTGACTTTGTGGACATTGCCTTTGAATTCACTGCAAAGCCCGGGCGTTTCGGTTCGTTCTACATTCCAGTGATGATTGAAACCCCCACCGGCAAGGGCCCCGTCTTTGTTGCAGTGACGGTTGTTCCGTGACGTTCGATCCACAAACGATTTCCATGCAGGATGCGGTCAGTGTGAGCGCGTTGCTTGACGCTGCGGCCGAGCGAATGCTTGCTGATCCGCTTCGCAAGGGATCATCGGTCTTCCTTCCGCGCCGCGGTCGCATCTTGCTAACTGGTGATTTGCATGACAACCCAGTGCAC
>NSIA01000013.1 GCA_002737585.1 Planctomycetaceae bacterium
TCGGCACCCGGTATCGAAGGGTGCAGGCGACAACCTCGAGCTCTTTGACGCCGGACTTGATTGGGCGTTCGGCGATGATGCTTCCATCGCTGACGAGGCCATCGGTCGATTCGTGCGCGCTATGCCACTGGCGATTCGTTGCGCTAATGGGCTGATGCTCAGCCATTCGCTGCCTGCGCCGCATGAACTGGCCGCCTTCGACAGCGGAGTGGTCGATCGGTTGTTGGTGGACAAGGATTACACGTTGCGCACCGGCGACGCGTGGCGCATGGTGTGGGGCCGAGGATGGGACAGCAATTTGCTAGCAACGCTTGCGGAGCGTTGGAATGTTCGAACGTTTGTTCTTGGTCATGCACTCGTTGAACATGGTGCTGATGCGCCGTTTCCAAATTTGCTTCTCTTAAACACTGACCATGACGGCGCGCGTGTTGTGGCAGTCAATCTTTCCGAAGATGTGCCCACCGCCAATGAGTTGATGCTGAATTCTGTCCCGCTCTCTTCATACGGCGCAACCGATGCGTGAGTCCATTCTTGCGATCGAAATCTCGCAACGCGTGGGGAGCATTGCATTACGCCCGCGCGCCGAGGGTGGAATCTCTGAGATGGAGGTTCCGGCGTCGGATGATGCCAATGATCATCTCATGGCATGCATCGATGAACTGTGCCGGCAGCACGGTGTTGCGCCTGCTGGCCTTGCCGCCATTGCAGTGAGTTGCGGTCCCGGCGCATTCACTGGTCTACGTGTTGCATGCGCCACTGCCAAGGCGATCGCGGATGTCACTGGTTGTGGTTTGGTGGCGGTGCCGTCGGCCTTGGTGGTGGCGCGGACCGCGGTGCGCACGGGACATCTTGGCGCGGAAGAAAGTTGCACCGTTGCGCTGGCGTCCAAGGCGGGCACCGCGTGGTGCACCCACATCAGCATGGTTCAGGGTATGCCGCAGGTGCTCTCGGCCGGGCTGTGTGCCGAGAGCGATGCAGAGTCGATTACCTTCCCGCTGTTTGGCGACGCGCAGGTGCCGCCTGGGTTTGTGCGAGCCGCTTTGGAACGTGGGGGGCTCCAACCGGCTAACTGGTCGGCCGCCGCCTGCCTGGAGGTTGCTGAGGCGCTTCTTGGGGCGGGGGAGCGCACCGACCCGCTGCACCTGGCGCCGCTCTACCCACGCCCCGCGGAGGCCGTCACCCTTTGGGAGACGCGCCACGGGCTGTCCCCGGGGAAGTAAACGGGCGCCTGGGGCGCTTCGGCGGTCCGAACGGCCTGCGGCTCGGATGGTCTACGCCCTGAAACACCAGCTCCCACCCCGTAGTTCCGTCTGCGCAGGCTGCCCGCTGCAGGCAATGTGGCCGTTCGCCGCAACGGTCGTGAAGGGCGCCCCCCGCAGGGCCGATGCTTGGATTGCCATGTCAAGCCGCCGTAACAGCCCGTCCACCGCTCGCGTCACTCTTGCAGACCTTCGGGTCCGCTGCGAGCGCCTTGAGTCGGTCCTGCGCCAAGCGCTCTCCAGCCGATCAGCGGCTCGCGCCGAACGCGATAGCGCCCGTGCTCGTCTTCGAAGCGCTGGCGATGACTTCGTCGTGGCATTCGAGGCCATCGACGCGCGCACGGAAGCAGCGGTTGCTGCCGCAGAACTGCGCGGCCTGCTGTGCAACGACCTGGACATTGACACCATGCTGACGGTTGCAACCGAACACCTGCTTGCGCGCGTCCGTCCAGCGAATGTAGCTATCTGGCTGTGCAACAGTCGTGGCGACTACGCGGTTGCTGCCTACGGCGCCAACAGCGTGTCGCGGGCTCGTGCCGAGGCATCGCTTGGGGTGCTTGGTCGTGAAGCCTGCACGCACTTAGGAAATGAACCAGTGGCCAGTGTCTTTGACAATGCTGCTGAGATGGTGAGTGTGCCACCGCCGGGCGGCGGCGTCTTGGCAGGAAGTCGCGCCATCATTGCGCCACTGGTGTTTCGTGGCGAACTGTTTGGTGCAGTGCTGGTGTTCCAACCAGTATCGGAAGCATGGCAGCCGAATGCCCCAGAGATTGTCGCCTCGATTGGCGCCGTGTTAGGGGAACAAATCGAACGCATCACGCGGATCGTTGTGCAGCGTGGAACAGAGTGGCCGAGCACTCCGCCGGAACATGATTGAATCACTTCAACGCGGCGCAGCAAGCGTGGCCAGGATCGTTACGCCACCAGTGACGCGATCGCCCACAGCAACGTGAGATGTCACATCGGCAGGGCGTGGCAGGATCAGTTCAGTTGTTGATCCAAACTTGATCATTCCAAAGCGCGCGCCGCGTTTAGCCCGGCCACCGATGTGCGCGCCGCACACAATCCTTCGAGCGATTGCGCCGGAAATCTGACGAATACCAATGCACTCCCCGCTCGCAGTGGTGAGTGTGGTCACGGTTGACTCATTGACCTTCGCGCTCTCCGCGCTGCGTGCATCAAGGTATTTGCCTGGCGTGTAGGTAATGGTTGCTACCACACCGTCGCATGGGAACCGATTGATGTGCACATCAAGGACGCTGAGGAAAATTCGAATCACCTTGGCGGGGCCGCCAATCGCTGCGTGGTGTTCAACATCAATCACAGCAGAAATCTTTCCATCTGCTGGGCTGACCATGTCATTGGGGGCGTCAGTAGCGGGGCGTCGGCCGCGTGGATCTCGGAAGAACGCCACCAGCGCCAGCCAGACCAGTGCCGTCACYACCACCGGCCACCATATGGCAGCCCATACAAAGCCACCAGCAATGGCTGCGGCGATGAGGGTGATCGTGCCCCATTCCTTTATTCCGTAGTGAGTCAGTGTCATACGAAATTAGGCAGTTGCCTTACCGATTCCGAGTCCGATTCCACCGAACACCAAGATGGCGCCAGCGGTGCCGCCGAGGACATATATCCAGTTCTCGGCAATCATCTTCGCCACGTCGGTGTAATTGCCAACCATCATCTCAGTGACGGACCAGCCCATTCCAACCAGGGCGATGGCTGCGACAATCATCGCACCCGCTGTGAATCCTGAGAACTTCGGGTCCCTCGCTTCGGCCAACGCGGTGGCTCCGAAGGTAACGGCGGATGTCCCCGAAGTCACTGGTGCGGCTTCCTCGGTGGCTGCGGTTTCGCCGCCACCAAAGATGTCAGCGGTATTTTCAGTCATTGCAGCGTCTTCGCCGCCCATGCTCTCTTCAATCATCTGCGCGCCGAAGAAGCTTTCGTCGCTGGAGATGTCAAGCAATCCGCTGCCGGAACCAACCGCCTCAAGCTGCGTCTGGTCGGAGTTCAGAGACATGGAGTCATCRTTAGYGCTAGCGCGACCTGCGCCCGAYGATGCCGGAGCATCCATCATCATGCTGTCAGCRCTGCTATCTGCAAGACCAATGCCACTGCCGCCACTACTGGCAGCAGGTGATCGCGCTGGCGGTGCCGAGCGAGCCATTGGCGCCGGTGCTGGCGTGGGGGCGCGGGTTGGTGCCGGGGCTGGCTCATCGTCGTCAGCAAGGCTCAGATCATCAAGACCCATGGAGTCGTCAGCGCCACTTGCCGCGATTGGACCGGCATCCAAGCGGAGGTCGTCGTCAAGGCTGAGGCCATCGTCCATCCGTAGGCCATCGTCCATGCTCAGGTCATCATTCAGGTTGAGCCCGGGGCTCATTCTGCCTGCTGCTGGCGCGACTGGAGTGACGGAGCTGTCGTCAAGACGGAGCTCATCCATGGCGCCCATGCTGCTGCCGGCGTTCGAGAGATCAAGACCGTCCAAGTTGATGTCGCTCCCCATGTCCCCGTCCCCGGCGATCTGATCGATCGCAG
>NSIA01000014.1 GCA_002737585.1 Planctomycetaceae bacterium
AGCTTCCTCGAGCGTGTAGAACAACTTAGCCATGGTGTGTATTCCAGAGATTTGAACCCGCCACGGGGCAGGCAGTCGAAACGGCAACGGCGTCCAAGACGCCCAAGCGGGATACGCTACCTGCGGCCTTGATCTCACCGCAAGCGAACCGATTGGGCTTATGAGCATCCGCACCACCCCCCGCGCGGGTTCCCCCTCCCCGGGAACATCTCCCGCCGGACCTGAAATTCCTGATTTACCACTGGTTTCGGCCCGTTTAGAGGCGTGGTACCCCTCCGCCGCGCGGGTGTTGCCGTGGCGGTCTGAGCGCTCCGGATACCGAGCGTTGGTAAGCGAACTGATGCTCCAGCAGACGCAGGTCTCCCGGGTGGTTGAGCGATTTGCCAATTTCATGGCAAGGTTCCCCACCCTGCGTTCCCTCGCCGACGCGCCGGAGCAGGAGGTGCTGGCAGCATGGCAGGGCCTCGGCTACTACCGACGCGCACGATTTCTGCACCGTGCGGCGCAGGCCATTCGGGACATGCACGGCGCCGAGGTTCCTGAGAACGTTGCAGCACTCGCTGCGCTGCCGGGTATCGGCAGATACACCGCTGGCGCCATCGCCAGCATCGTCTTTGGTCAGGCGGCGGCGATTGTTGATGGCAATGTCCTGCGCGTCCTTTCGCGCCTTGCCGACCATGAAACGCGCATGGGCGACCCAGCCGCGGAGCGATGGGCGTGGCGTGAATCAACTCGGCTAGTACAGGTTGCCTCTGCACCAGGAGTGACCAACGAGGCACTCATGGAGCTTGGCGCAACCGTATGCACACCCGCCGCGCCGCGCTGCGATGCTTGCCCACTCGCTCAGCAGTGCGCGGGTCGGGCTTCTGGCCGCGCGGCCAGCATTCCAACGCCTCGTCGTAGCGCAGCGCGCCGCACGATTTACTGGCATTCGTTAGTGCACGTTGATGAGCGCGGAGTGTTGCTCACCGAACGACCCGCCGCCGGATTGTGGGCTGGCATGCTGCAACCACCAACCATTGAGTCAGACACGCCACTCGACGTCACGGTGCTCGGTACGACGTGGGGAATGCCAGTCAACCAAGTTGCGCAGTTCACACATGTGACTAGCCATCGCACCGTGGAATTCACAGTGCTGGTGAGTTCCAGCGCAGGCACGCCAGCCATTGCAGGCGCGCGCCGTGTTCCGCTTGAATTGCTTGAGTCGGTGGCGCTATCCAACGCCGCATGGAGAGTGATTGAATGCGCCGGTGTTCCGGTTAAGACGCCACTCTCGGCATCGGCTGGTCGCCGCGTGCCTCGCGCTGCTCGGTCCGCGCCGACGGATAGCTGATTCGCCCGTGGTAGATGGCGTTCAGGCTCTTGATGATGGAATCCTCAAGAACGCGCAATTCCCGCAGCGTCAGTGGGCTGTCGTCAAATTGCCCGTCCACCAAGCGCTTATGGCTGAGATCGCGAACCAACTGTTCGATACGTGCCGGCGTTGGCTCGCTCAGTGTGCGACTAGCACTTTCAACGCAATCAGAAAGCATCAAGATGGCGGCTTCGCGAGTCTCGGGCTTGGGGCCGGGGTAACGGAAGTCTGCTTCGTTGATCTCATCATCGCCAGCGCGGTTCTGTGCAACGTGGAAGAAATATTCCATGAGCGTGGTGCCGTGATGGCTCTCAATGAAGTGCCGCACAGTGCGTGGAAGTGAATACTCAGCGGCAAGTTCCATGCCATCCTTCACGTGTCCAACAATCACTAGCAAACTCATAGCAGGTGAAAGTCGTTCGTGGCGATTGATGCCGCTTTGGTTCTCCACGAAATACTCGGGCTTGTTCATCTTGCCCATGTCGTGGTAGAGCGCGCCCACGTACGTCAGCAGCGCATCGGCACCGATTGATTCTGCGGCTGCTTCTGCAATGTTGGCAACTTGCAGCGAATGATTCCATGTGCCGGGCGCGCGGCGTTGCAGTTCCCGCAGAAGTGGCTGGCGCGGATCCCGCAGCTCGCTGAGGGTGAGCCCCGTAGTCACGCCAAAGACTCGTTCAACGGTGGAAAGCAGGCTGATTACTAGGAAACCAATGAAGAACGCGGTGACCACTGCTACCAGTGAATCGCCGAACACCTGGGCGACCACGGTTCGATCATGAAACCCTTGCGCGAACCCTGCCAACACAATTGCCAGACCCGCAGTTGCTCCAGATGCCACTGTTGCTATCACCAATGCGGAACGGTGTCGCAAGTTGCGAACGGCTATCGCAAACGCCAACGATGAGCCCAAGGCAGCCAAGAACACCCCCATGGGTGGGTGCAGGGCAAAGATCGCCAGTATTGCTTGCAGCAGAATGGCAAACAGCGACACTCGAAGACCAAAGACAATCGTTAATGTGCCGGTTGACAGTAGTGAACTACCAACCGCGCAGAACAAGAGTGCTTGTGGGAATGCCACCGATGCCGGGACCGTGACTGCTACCGGGAAGAGCACCATGGCAAACATGGTGGCCAAACTTCGCCAATTGCGAAAGATGGGTCGTTCGTGTTGAGCAAGGAACGTGGCCGCAAGCAATGCGACCGCAAGCGAAATGCCCAGCGCCTGAGCGAGCTCACCGATGAATCCGGCAGCGCTTCGTGATTCTTGAAAGCGGCGCTGTTCGTCGTTGGCACGCACAACTTGCTCCTGCGTTAGTACGTCGCCAGGCGCAAAGACGGACTCTCCGTGTGGGTGCACGCGGACGACGGCGGGAACCGCTTCGGCCGCTTCGTCCGCGGCCGCTTTGGTGGCGACGGCGTCAAAGGTGATTGTTGGCTTCGGGTCAGCAAGCAGGGGAGCCACCGAAACACGCGCAAATTCCAGAGGGAATCCCGCTTCGGCTGATTCKGCGGCCAGGCGCGCTCGCGTGGCGGCAAGGTCATCAGTGCGTAGTTCAATGGCACCGCGACCAAGTGGCGCCGTGCGTGTTCGATCGCCAGGCACATCAGTGCGCGGCGGAATAATGACCATGCGTCGAGCAGCAATCGAGAATGCGTCAAACTCACTGGTGCCGACAAGTGGCGCGCCGGTGGTGAGCTTCCCAATCAGCCTGCCGGTCCAGCGTTGCCAGAGTTCCATTTCATCGGCGCGGTCCAGTTCGCGCAACGCTGCGAAGGTCGGTTCGGTCAGTCCATATCGCTCAACAAGTGCGGGCTGCACTTCTTCCAACGTGAGTTTGTCGCGGACGAGGAGTGGTAGACCCTCAATCTCGCCTTGCATTCGTTCCAAGTAGTCAGTGTTGACCATGTACACCAACGGCGCCGACTTGCGTGCCTCGTCTTGGCGCAATCCGGTTGCGGTTTCGTCAATGTCGCTGTACTCAAGTCGATTGACTCGACCAGTCTCCGCTCGTTGACCAACAAATACGCGGGGAAGGTCGAAGCTCCAGGCCACCAAGATGGCGGAAGTGATGGCGAACACCGTCACCACCAGTGCCGCGCTGAGATTGCGTTCGTCGCGCAGCCAAAGTAATACTGGCGCAGTCTGTCGGGGCAGTTTCCGACGAAGTCGCGTTCTCCTCACGGAGCGGCCGAAGCGAGTGGGTTGTTGACCAAAGACCATGTGGGTGCAGGTGCGAGCGGACGGCCGCTGAAGAGCAGCCAATTGAGTCTATCGGTCAGTGCGTCGCGCGCCCCACAGAGCGCGATACCATTCGGGTTCATGCCCTCCTTCGCAGCAATCCTCTCAAGCCCAAGCACTTTTTATCGGGTCGCGGTGGTTGCCTCGGGCCTCTTGACGTCCTGTACTTTGCCGGACGCCGCCAGCGACAACAAGGCTCATCCCGGGGATGCCTTTCCGCCTGAAGTGGTATTGAAGGGTTCGGCGGCCAATGCAGCAGTCGCAGGTATGCGCCAGCCCACCGCGGGCTACCAAGCGCGCCCGTTAGTGCCAGCAGTCGATCATGTCCGTTGGTCCGATGTGCCAATGGCAGTGCGCAATGTTGCCAGTCGGCAGTTCCTTGGCGTCCAGTCGTTGGAGTCTGGCGTTGATCGCTTTGTGGCCACCGTGCTTGCAGCGGATGGTCAGGACGGAACGGTGACCGTAGAACGGATCAGTAGCGGAGACTTCACTACCGTCGTGAACATTGGCGTGTTTCCAGATCCACAGCGGGACGAACTGTTTGCGAAGGCCTTTGCCGCGGAGATGTTGCGCCTCGGTGCGATTGCTCGACCGCAGTAACCATCACACTCGCGGAGCATGTGCGCCGGTTGTCGCAGTCAGCGCGCGCTCCAACATCCGCGCCGCACGCAACAATCGATCTTCCTCAAATGCATTCGCTTGTAGCTGCACACCGATCGGTAGATTCTTGCCGTTGCGTTCCGCGAAACCGGCTGGAATTGACACGCCGCAAATTCCTGCAATGTTGGTGTTGACGGTGTAGACGTCGCACAGGTACATCGCCAAAGGATCCGAGTTTGCACCGAATCCAAACGCGGGGGTCGGCGCGGTTGGGCCAAGCAGCACATCGCACGCAGTGAAAGCCTGATCAAATTCCTGCTTGATGCGCCGCCGCACTTGCAGGGCGCGCTTGTAGTAAGCGTCGTAGTAGCCGCTGGAAAGCATGTACGTGCCCAGCATGATTCGCCGCTGTACTTCCGGGCCGAATCCTTCCGAACGCGAGCGAGCGTAGAGCGTGAATAGGTCTTCGCCAGGCTGCAATTGTGCGCGGTGTCCGTAGCGAATGCCGTCATAACGAGCCAAATTGCTGGACGCTTCTGCGGGCGCAATCACGTAGTAGGTACTGATGCCAACATCCGTCAATGGCAATTCAACGGAAACAATGGTGGCGCCCAACGCGCGGTATGCGTCGGCTGCCGCGTGCACTGCAGCACTTACTTCACTGTCATTGGCGTCACTCATGTACTGCCGCGGGATACCAACGCGCAGGCCTTCGATCGGGCGCTCGACAGTCTTGGCAAGTTCGGTCGGTGGTCGGTCGGCAGTGGTGCTGTCACGTTCATCAATACCGCTCATGACGTCAAGCATCAGAGCGGCATCACGCACACTGCGGGTCATTGGTCCAATTTGATCCAAGCTTGATCCAAACGCAACCAGTCCCCAGCGGGAGATGCGGCCGTAGGTTGGCTTCAGTCCAACGATGCCGCAGAATGATGCGGGTTGCCGAATGGAACCGCCGGTATCGCTACCAATGGCGGCGGCGCACATTCCACCCGCTACGGCTGCTGCGCTACCGGCACTGCTGCCTCCGGGCACTCGGGTCGTATCCCATGGATTACGAACGGGCCCCCACTTGCAGTGCTCGCCTGACGAGCCCATTGCAAACTCATCCATATTGGTCTTGCCCATCACCACCGCGCCTGCGTGCGCAAGGCGTTCCACAGCGGTGGCATCAAATGGGGATCGATAGTTCTCAAGCATGCGGCTTGAGCACGTGGTTCGACCAAGCGTGGTAGCCACATTGTCTTTGATGGCAATGGGCATTCCCGCCAGTGGAGGCAAGGGGCGTCCTGCGCGCGCGTCGCTGTCCACGCGTCGCGCCGCTTCCAAGGCGTGCTCGGCGAACACCTCATGGAAGGCATTGATCTCAGTGTTGCGCTCGGTGGTCACCGCCAGCATGCCCGCGCAGATCGATTCCGCGGTGGTGGTGCCAGCAGCCACGGCATCGCGCAGGGCGGTCATGTCGCTGGGTGTGTTGTGTATGGGGGTGTTGTGTGCGGGCGAAGTCATGTCAGTCTCCCTCTGCCAGAACCTTAGGTACCGCCAAGAATCGCCCTTCAACCGCCGGCGCATTCATGAGTACTGCCTCAATGGAGAGGCTTTCCACTGGAATGTCAGCAGCCAATCGATTGTGGCTCTCAAATGGGTGTGCCATCGGCTCCACCCCAGCAAGGTCAACCGCGTCAAGTTGTGCAATATGCCCAAGCACCGCGGCGAGTTGCGTTCGGTACTCCTCAATGCGCCCCGGCGCTACTTCCAAACGCGCGAGCTTGGCCACATGGGCCACTTGTGCCGTGGTGAGAGCGGCAGTCTTGGAATGGGGATTGTCTGGCATGGCGGATGAGTGTACGAAGCCGCGCTATCTTGGCGCATCCATGGCAAAGAGCGAACTAGCAATCGGCATTGATCTTGGCGGAACCAACATGAGTGTGGGCGTGGTTGATCGCCGCGGCAGGGTGGTGGGGCGTGCAAAGAAGAAGACCAAGGCGCAGGAGGGTCGCGATGTTGTCATTGACCGCCTGGTGGTGGCCATGGAGGCTGCGTGCGAGGCGGGGAATGTGAAACTCGCAGATATTCGAACGGTTGGTATCGGCGCCCCTGGTCCTGTTGATAGCGAACGGGGTGTGGTGATTACTGCCGGCAACCTTGGTTGGAAAAATGTTCCGCTTGGTGAGATCTTGCGCAAGCGGCTCGGCATTCCGGTCACCGTCGACAACGACGCCAATGTTGCCGCGTGGGGCGAAGCCACTGTCGGCGCTGGCGAGGGATGCGAATCATTACTTGCTGTGTGGGTTGGCACTGGCGTTGGGGCGGGCATTGTGATGGGCGGCAAGATCTGGCGCGGCGACCTCTTTACCGCCGGCGAGTTTGGCCATGTGATCATGTACAGCAACGGCCAACCAGGAAGCCGCAAGGTGGAGGAGTTCTGCAGCCGCACTGGCATCGTGCGCTCCCTGCGCACGCTGGCTGGATTGAATCCTGAATCGCTCTTCCACAAAATCTTGGCGCGTCACGAAGCGGACGGCAAGGCTGGGCCTTTGGGCAGTAGTGGCATCGCCGAGTGCTACAACGCCAACGATCCGCTGGTCCGTGAAGTGGTTGATTCGTCAGCAGAATTACTTGGAATTGGCATTGCCAATTGGATCACCATGGCTTCCATGCGCACGGTCATCTTGGGTGGCGGTATCACCGAGGCGTTAGGAAAGCCGTACGCCGATCGCGTTGAGGACTCCATTCGACGCCATGTGTTCCCATCAGCAATTGCGCCCAAGGTGAGCGTTCGCGTGACCAAACTCAAGGACGATGCAGGAGTCCTTGGTGCGGCCATGCTGGCGTGGGACGCGCTGGGCTAAAGCGAACTACTTGCGGTCGTTGGCCATCATGGCCGCACGGAACGCAAGTTTGAGGGCTTCCAAGTAGATCCAGACCAAGGTCACCATGAGCGCGTAGGCGAAGTACCACTCGTACTCCTTGCCAACGCGGCTGGCTACGGCGGTCTCCACTTGTTGGAAATCAACAATCAGCCAGAGCGACGCGATCAACAGAATCACCGCATTGATGCCCAGGCCGACCCACGCCATCGATCCGCCTTGGCTAGCGCTTTGCAGCGACAACCCGGGAATCTCGATACTGAAGAAGCCCAGCACAAACTGTGCCAAGTACATGATGCCAATGCCAATGGTGAGCGTTGAAAGCACAGCAACGAAGCGTCCGTTGGCGCGGATCAAGCCCGCGCGGTAGACGATGAGCATGGCGGCGGTAATTGAAAGTGTGATGACGAAGGCTTGCAGACCAAGCCCGCCAAACGCAGTGATGCCGCGCGATGCCAGCATTGAGTCAAGCAGCAGCGCCATCACGCCAAGCATGGCTCCTTGAGTGATGCTGTAGAGCGGAGCCGCCCAGTACGCGCGCTCCGGCTTGCGCCACAGCGCAAAGAAGCACACCAGGCTGGCAACCAATGCTGCAATGAAGATTCCCCAGATGGCGCCTTGGCCGACGGTGCGCACCAGCACGCCGCCAGCAATGCCACCAACCACTGCCAGTGAAACCGCAATGGTGGTCTTCTGTGCCACGCCAGCCACCGTTGCCAGTTGCGTCGCGGGGCGGGCGTGTGAATCAGCTGCGAGTTGGGTGTCGGCGAGAACCGGATTTGATGATCGGAGGTCGAGCATGGTGGGGGATTGTAGCCCCCCACCATGGAGTTCAGCAATTTCGTTCTTCGTGCCGCTACTTAGAGGACTTCCGCCGCCAAGCTGGCCAATTCGCTGCGTTCCGTCTTACTGAGCGTGACATGCCCGGCGATGGTCTGGCCCTTCAAGCGTTCAATGGCGTGTGCCAAGCCGTTGGAGGCGGCATCCAGGTACGGGTTGTCAATCTGTCCAATGTCGCCGCACAGCACAATCTTGGTGCCATCGCCAACGCGGCTCACAATGGTCTTGATCTCATGGGGGCTGAGATTCTGTGCCTCGTCAATGATCATGAACTGATGGGGAATGGAGCGACCGCGAATGTAGGTCAACGGCTCCATGACCAGTTTGCCGGTCGCCATCAATTGATCCAAGCGCTGCTCGGTGCTCTTGCTATCTGCATCGCCTTGCCCGGCGGAGCGAGTGGAGAGCAAGTACCCGACGTTGTCAAAGATCGGCTGCATCCACATGGATAGTTTCTCATCCTTGTCGCCCGGCAGGTAACCGATATCGCGACCGAGCGGCATGATGGGACGCGCCACCAACAACTTGTCCAGGCGCTCTTCCTTGAAGACCTTCTGCATTCCGGTAGCAATGGCCATCAATGTCTTGCCGGTACCTGCTGGCCCAATCAGCGTGACCAGTTTGACATCATCATCAAGCAGCAAATCAAGAGCCATAGTCTGCTGCACATTGCGTGCCATGATTCCATACACCGGCTTGCGTGGTCCGGTCACGGGAATCAGATGCCCCGTATTTCCAAGCACACGCGCCAGGCCAGTGTGCCCAGAATCTGCTTGGTCGATCAGGATGACAAACTGATTCGGCACCAAATCCTCGGACTTCATCAACTGTCCATCCGGCGTTCTTCCCGGCGTGATATCCAGCATGGTGCGCGGCAATTGTCGTTCTTGATAGAGCGAATCGATGATTTCGGTGCTCACCTGCATGGAGCAATAGCCGGAGTGCAACCAGTCAGCATCCACGCGGTCTGCTTCAAAGTCCTCAGTATCAATACCCAACGCATCGCACTTCACGCGCGCGTTGATGTCCTTGGTGATGAAGATGGTGCGCAGCCCTTGACGATTCAACTTAGCGGCAACGCTGAGAATCAGATTGTCATTCTTGTTCAGCTCCAGCGAACGTTCGTCCTCCATCGGCTCCACGCGCGCTACGCGAATGATGCCGCCTTGTTCGTTCCAGACGACGCCTTCAAACAGATGGCCGATGCTGCGCAATTTGTCCAAGCCGCGGACCACCTGGCGCGCGTTGCGACCCGTTTCATCATTGTTCTTCTTGAACGTGTCCAGCTCCTCAATCACCGTGAGCGGAATGACCACCTCGTGCTCTTCAAACTTGAAGATCGCTTGCGGATTGTGCAGCAGCACGTTCGTATCAAGGACGAAATACTTCTTGGTTGCCAACGCTCCCTGCGCGGCGGATTGGGTTGTGCTTCGGGCTTCAGACGCGTCGTGAGGGGTGTGAGTGGTCAACGCGCGATCCTTCAGTTGGCAGAGCCCAAGGGCGGCTCCGTAGGTGCTGTGCCGGCAGTAACGCCGGTCAATGGCGGCCGCATCCGTGCGGTCCCGGTTCTGAACTGACATAAGAGTGCGATGTTCTCGGCCCCCCGTCAAGGGGTTTCCGGACGAATGAACGCTACTCTTGCAATCCATGGCACGCTCAGCACCACGCCGCCCCCGCCCGATCGCTCCTGTTGGACGGACTCGTCGATCGGGGCGCCCGCCCGCGGGTCGACCGTCGTCGGTGGGAGCGCTTGCTGCGGCCATGGAAGCGGTGGCGCCCGCTCGGCTTGCTGAAAGTTGGGACAACGTTGGTCTCTTGCTTGGCGATCGCGCCGCGCCCTGCGGCCGCGTGCTTGTGGCGGTGGACTGGACAGCCGCCGTCATGGAAGAGGCACTCGCGCTGGGCGTGGATGCAGTGGTCAGCTACCACCCGCCCATCTTTGACCCACTCAAACGCTTGGCATCGGACGACCCACGACAGCGCCTCTTGCTTGATGCGGCACAAGCGGGCATTGCGCTGCTCTCGCCACATACGGCGCTTGATGCAGTGAAGGGCGGAGTGAACGATTGGCTTGCGGAGGGCATCGCTGGCGGAGCAGACGCACTTGCGTTGAGCGCGGGGTTTGAGCCGCTTCGGCCGGCTGCGCTGCTGCCTGGTGGTGAGGCGTTCAAGCTGGTGGTGTTTGTTCCGGTACAGGCATCGCAGTCCATGCGCGATGCACTCGCGCAAGCTGGCGCTGGAGTCATTGGTCAATACGATCAGTGCACGGTGCGTGGCGATGTCACTGGAACATTTCGCGCAAATGCTGCAGCAAAGCCCACAGTGGGCACGCGCGGCGTGACTCAGGAAGTCCGCGAAGAGCGCATCGAAATGGTCAGTAGTGCGGCACGATTACCCTGGGCTATTGCTGCTCTGCGGGCTGTCCATCCCTATGAAGAACCGGTATTCGAAGTCCACGCACTCGCTGCGCGCCCATCATTGGACGAAGGCTCGGGACGACTGCTGGTCTTGCGCGCCCCGGCCACGGCTCGAGAGATTGCGGCACGCTTGCGGCGCCATCTTGCTACCAAGCGCATTGACTCCGTGTGCCCACCTGGATGCGAAGGATTGCGGCATACACGGATTGCGCTGTGCCCAGGCTCAGGCGCGTCGTTTCTTTCCGAAGCAACCGCGCGCGATGCAACGCTCTTGGTGACTGGCGAAGCGCGTCACCATGAGCACCTTGCGGCAATCTCCGCAGGCCTCACGCTGTTGTTGCCGGGTCACACGCAGACGGAACGCGGCTACATGCCAGAACTAGCCCGACGATTGGCAGTGGCGCTACCTGGAGTTTCGTTCACCACTTCGCAGGCGGATCTACCGCCGCTCAGTGAGGCTTCAATGCGCCCGGTGCCGGCACTAGGCGCGCGGCCGCGGCGACCGCTTCGCTAAGACTTCCTGCTGCGGCCGTTGCCCCAATGGCTTCCGCAAGCCCATCGTCGGCGTTGAACACTCCGCCGCCGACAAGGAGTGGCACGTTTTGAGCTTCGGGATAGGCATTCATGGCATCTGCCAGATCCATGGCTGCGCGTACTGAGAGCAGGGTGGACGCACTGGCCGCAACCAGGTGGAACGCGCGACGTTCGTCAGACGCGCTGTCGACAATCGACATGACCACTTCATGGGCTGGCACATCGGCTCCAAGAAACTCAACGGTCCATCCGTCCATTTCGAGGACGTCAGCAACCATGCGAATTCCAGCGTCGTGGAAGTTTCCACCCACGGTGCAACACAACACGCGTCGACCATCGGCAGGTGGCGCCGGCACCGATGCGCGCAATTGCGTAATGATGGAGCGCATGGCCGCGCTACAGAAATGCTCATCCGCAATGGAGGCTTCCTGCATGTGCCACATACGACCAATCTCGCACAGCGCTGGCGCCATGATGCGCTCGTAGACATCAAGGAGTGGCAGTCCGCCGCGCAGTGCCTCAGCGGCAATGTTCGCAGCCGCTTGTTGGTCACGTTGCAAGAGATGCAGCAAGAACAATCGCGACAGCGTGGAATCTTTTTCAGTCGCCTCGATCAGGCTGTGTTCATGATCCGGAGGATCGGCGATCGCGGCGGTAGCTGCTTGGCAGAACGGACTCAAGCGTGCAGCGACAGCGTCAGGGAGTTCCTTCGATAAGCAACTGCAAAGCGCCAAGACATGACCTTGGATGTCAGCCTCCGAAGCCCCGCGTGCACGAAGTGCCTCAGCAGCCCAAGCCACATGACCCCCGTAAAATTCGGGGCGATTGCAGGCGATGGCCTCTACTAAATGCGAAATCCGCGCCAAGGTCTCGGTGCGCCACAAGCGTCGCCCTTCCGGTCCGTAGCGCGCCGGCATGGAAGGGTCATTCTCAAAGTGGAGGTCCACAGCAATATCCGCAAGACCGCGTTTAACGGCGCTGATCGCGGAGGCATGCCCTCTGGACACTTTGTACATCGGATGTGGGTTCGTGCCCCCCAGCGATGCAGATTCAGCCACGGAATCGTGCTAGCACCATAGAGGTGTTATGACCGCCGAATCCAAACGAGTTATTGATGGCATAGTCAAACTTGACCTCTTGCGCCACATTGGCCACAAAGTTCAAGTCAAAGCCCTCGTCCGGGTTCTCAAGGTTGATGGTGGGGGGTAGTACGCCCTCCACAATCGCCTTCACGGTTGCCACGGTTTCGATCGCGCCAGCGCCGCCGAGCGTGTGCCCGGTAACGCCTTTGGTACTCGACATGGCAATGTTGGCCGCGTGCACACCAAAGAGCGACTTCACCGCCAAGACTTCCGCCTTGTCACCCAAGGGGGTGCTGGTGCCGTGCGCGTTGATGTATTTGATATCAGTGGTGTTCAGCTCTGCGTCCTTCAAGGCGATTTCCATTGCCTTGCGTGCGCCGCGACCCTGATCGTCGGGTGCCGCAATATGCGTGGCATCACCGGTGACCCCAAAGCCCACCAGCTCCGCATAGATGCGTGCGCCGCGTGCTTTGGCATGTTCAAGTTCTTCCATCACAATGATTCCCGCGCCTTCAGCAAGCACAAATCCATCGCGGTCACGGTCGAATGGTCGACTGGCTCGGGTTGGATCATCATTGCGCGTACTGAGCGCCTTCATTGCCGCGAAACTGCCAACGCACAGCGGGGTGACTGCACCTTCACTGCCACCAGCCACCATCACATCCGCGTCGCCGCGTTGAATGATGTGGAATGCTGCGCCGATCGCGTGGCTTCCAGTAGCGCATGCAGTCGCAGTGGCGATGTTTGCGCCCTTCAGGCCAAATCGAATGCTGACATTTCCAGCCAAGGCATTGACCATGAGCTTCGGCACAACGAACGGGCTGACTGACCGCGGACCGCGATCAAAGAGCTTTCGCAGCCCAACTTCAATGGTGTCAATGCCGCCGATTCCAGAGCCAATCGCCACGCCGTAGCGGTACGGATCGCCCTGCGAGAAGTCCATGCCGCTGTCAGCGACCGCTTCTTCCGCTGCGCACATTCCGAACACAGAGAAGCGGTCCATGCGCTGGATGGACTTCGGGTCAATGCGTTTTTCTGGCTGCAGGTTTCGCACTTCACCGGCAAATGTCACGCTCCACTCCGGGGTGGGAGTGAACAGCGTGATGGGACCGATTCCGGACTTGCCCTCAATGAGAGCATTCCAGAATTCCGGCACGGTGTTACCGACGTCTGTCACGGTTCCAAGCCCGGTGATGACAACTCGTCGAAGTGTGATCGTCCGCATGGCGGGTTTGGGTCCGTGGAAGGAATGCGCCCCGACCCGGGATGGGGCCGGGGCGCAATTTCGGTCAGCGGGTGCGACCCAGACTCAAATCAAGGGTCACTTCTGTCCCTTGGCCTGCATCTGGTCGTGAATGAAGTCCACAGCGTTCCCGACGGTGAGAATCTTGCTGGTCTGGTCGTCTGGGATCTGGATATCGAAGCGTTCTTCGAGTTCCATCACCAGCTCGACGAGGTCAAGGCTGTCAGCGTTCAGGTCGCTTGTGAAGTTAGTGTTACGGTTGATCTTGTCTTTATCAGCCGAGAGTTTCTCAGCAACAACAATGATCACCTGCGGTTCAATCTCATCCTTGGTCACGGTCACGTCGCTCTCCTTTGAGAGGGTTACGGGCGGCCGGAGGTTTCCGGCCCCTTAGGCGAAGGGGGGAATATAGCGCATTTCATCGGCCCATGGAGGTGCGGTTTGGCACCGAGCCGGCTGGTCACGTTTCCAGCAACGGTCACATCGGCAGACCACCGTCTACAACAAGAACTTGTCCGGTGATGTACCCGGCGTCGTCGGCAGTCAGGTAGGCCACGGCAGCGGCAATATCCTCAGGAATTCCGAGTCTGCCGACAGTAATGTGCTCCGCGACCTTTTTCTTGTCATCTGGCCCAAGGAACGCAGTCATGTCCGTCTCCACGAACCCCGGAGCCACCACATTGGCAGTGATGCCCTTGGCTCCCAGCTCTTTGGCGATGCTCTTGGTGAGTCCAATCACGCCCGCCTTGGCGGACGCGTAGTTGGCCTGGCCCTTGTTGCCCTCAACGCCACTGACGCTACCGATGTTGACCACGCGTCCAAACTTGCCGCGGAGCATGGGGCGCGACGCAGCGCGGCAAGCGATGAACACCGAACGCAGGTTGACATTGATGACCTCATCAAAGTCTGCGTCGGACATGCGCATGATTAAGCCGTCTTTAGTAATGCCGGCGTTGTTGACAAGAATGTCAAGACGCCCGTGTTTCTCTGCTACTTCTTCCACCATGCGCTGCACGGCAAGTCCGTCGGCGATGTCACAGGTGCGGTGTTCGCAGCTGCCACCGGCGGCGATGATCTCCTCTTCCAGGGACTGCAATTGCTCGGCGTTGCGCGCAACGGCCACCACATGACGGCCATCCTTTGCAAGGCGCTTGGCGATTCCGCGGCCGATTCCACGGCTTGCTCCAGTGACGATTGCTACGCGCTTATCCATGCAGAAGCTCCTCTATAGTTAGTTGGGCGGCGAAGTGTAACTGCGCAGCAAAGACCATGAACATGACAGCGGGACCGGCGTGTGCCAGTCCCGCTGTTCGCGCATGCCTTACAAGGAAGGTGCAGCGCGTCAATTCACTTGCCAGGGCCGCGACCCGGGCGATCAATGCCTCCCGGTGGTGGCTTGTTGCGCATCGGAGGAGCTCCAATTGGCCCAGATTCCTCGCCGGAACCGGAAGCCTCGGGCTTCTCCTGCTCCTGAACGCGCGCGGTCGGCTTGACGGTCTCGTCCGGCTCCAAGGCAACCTTTCGATCGGCATCGACCACTTTGACCCACTCGCCGATCAGGTTCGATCCACTTATCTTGCTCATGATGTCAACGGGTTGAACGTAACTCTCAAAGAGTTGTGTCTCGACCTTCTTGCCTTCGCCAGTTGCCTTGAATGCCCACAATTGCGCTTCGATATCGCTGCCCGCGCGGTAGACGGCCATCACGTAGGCCTTGCCTTCGCGATTGGTAGTGGTCAGATCAATGCGGGTCACCGGCGCGCAGGCCTTCGCAAACTCTCCACCACTTTTCATGGCGTCGAGCACTGCAGCGTCTTGCGGGCCCATGGCAGCGCGAATGGCTTCGGGCTTCGACTTTGCAAATCCGTCAAAGAACTTCAGGACGGCAACGCGCTCCGGGTCGGTGCCTGGAGCCTTGTCTTCCGGAAGGCGGATCTTGTCACTGATTCCCAGTTCCTTCATGAGCTGGGCAATCGGCGTGACGGTTGGTGCCGGCGGCGGCGGCGGTGGTGGTGGCGGCGGTGGCGCCACGGCCACAGGGGCCTCCTCTTCTTCGCCGCATCCACTCAGTGTGAGCGGTGCAAGCACAAGAGCGGCGGCAAGTCCAGCAGCCGTTGCGGCGCGCGCAATGGCTCGGAATGCATCACCTTCAGGCGTTCGCTTGGACTGCATGATCTCGTTGGGGTTGGTCATGTTGGTCATGGGTGTGTACCTCTGTTGAACGATCGATCCGTCTCATCAAGCCCTTCAGGACGGTGTTCGGAGCAAGCTCATGGAAGGTTGCATCGCTGCCGCCTGTGATCTCTCCGCCCTTGAGTGCCCCGATCATGTCGGTGCAGGACTGACTCCATCGTACCGGGGAGATGATTTGTTCCACCAGCAACTTTCGGAGGCGTGCGGGATCATTTCGGTGGTGCCGAACGCCGGTCACATTGCTCCACACATCCACCAAAAGTGGCTTCAGTTCCACGTGTTCCAAGGCGCGAGCCATGCCTTCGGCGGCCGAGGCCATCAGCGGACTGTGGAAGGCACCGGCGACAGCCAGTTTGGCGGCGCGCAGGCCCATGGTGCTGGCAACTTCCACCGCGCGGTCGCATGCGGCCACTGATCCAGAGACCACAATCTGCCCGGGTGCGTTGAAGTTGGCAGGTACCAGCACTTCGCCCACTGTGCCGTGAATAGCAGCGGCGCACACTTCGTTGGCTTGGGTTTCGTCGGCACCGATCAAGGCCACCATGCCACCGCGCGACGCTTCCGCAGCTTGTTGCATGAGTCGTCCGCGCGTGGCTACCAGGCGCAGCCCATCTGCAAACGAGAATGCACCAGCGATGCATAGCGCGGTGTATTCCCCGAGCGATAGTCCGTTAGCAGCAACATTGAAGATGGCAGGGTGCTTCTCAAAGAGCGCGGAGTGACATGCCATGCCACACGTGAATAATGCTGGCTGACTAATGTCGGTTCGATTCAGTTCTTCTTGTGGACCAGCGAAGCAGAATTCACTGAGGCGACGGGAGCCGACGCTGGCGATTTCATCGGCTGCTTGGAAGACGCTGGCTGCTGCAGGGCTGAACTCAGCCCATGTTTGCCCCATGCCAACCGTTTGCGCACCTTGTCCGGGGCAGAGGAAGACGAAGCCATTGCTGATCGCGCTCATCGATTATTTCCTTCTTGAGGGAAGTGCGTTTCCGGCAATCCGGTGCGCACTCACATATTCCAAACACATGAGGCCCAAGTCACTCCTGCACCAAAGGCGACAAGAATGATGGGCTTTCCGGGACCGATTGTCTTTGCTTCAAGTAACTCGTCGAGGCAGATTGGAATGCTTGCCGCGCTGGTATTTCCGTAGCGATCGATATTGATGTACACCCGATCGGCCGGCAACTGCAGCTTCTCGATGGCGCTCTCAATGATCCGAATATTGGATTGGTGACAGATGTACTGCTGCACATCGTCAACCTTCATGCCAGTGGCATCAAGTGCTTCGCGGATCGCTTCTTGAAAGCGCGTCACCGCAAATTTGTAGATTTCACGCCCGTGCATGCGGAGGTGACCAAGGCGAATCGGGTTGGCTTCATCGCCCGCAGGGACATCCCGATCAAGCTTGGGGTGGTAGAGCGTGCGCCATAAACGACCGTCACCACGCATGGTCTGGTGGATGCAGCCCTTGGATGGATCGGGGTCCGCAGTAAAGATGGCAGCGCCCGCGCCGTCGCCGAAGATGATCGAGACCGAACGGTCGGACCAGTCAACCAGGCGGGTCAGAACTTCAACGCCAATGACAGCGACGTTCTTTGCTCTGCCGCAGCGGATCATGGTGTCGGCCAGATTCATGCCGTAGAGAAATCCGCTGCAGGCTGCAGCAAGATCGAACACCGCGGCCTCATCGGCTCCGACTGCTTCGCTGATGCGCGCTGCTGTAGAAGGGCAAATCATCTCGCCGCTGACGCTGGCCACGATGATCATGTCAAGATCTGCAGCATTGATGCCGGATTGAGCGAGCGCTTTCAGCAGCGCATCGCGTCCGAGCGAGAAGACGGTCTCCGATTCATTGGCGCGGCGGCGAGCCTTGATGCCGGTGCGCTGCTGAATCCACTCGTCGCTGGTGTCGACGATCTTCTCAAGTTCTTTGTTGGTGAGCTCTTCAGCCGGAACCGCGCGCCCCGTGCCCGCGATCCGTACGCCACGCCCGAAGGGCACAGCAGTCATGCCTCGACCTGCTCCATCTTGACGGTGGCAAGGCGCGCAACGATCTTCTCGTTGATGCGTGCCTCGGCGAAGGCTTTGCCGCGCAAGATTGCATTTCGAATGGTCTTGTCTTTACTGGAACCGTGACTGATGAGCGACACTCCGTTCACGCCCAAGAGCGGCGCGCCGCCGTACTCGTGGTAATCGTGCTTGGAATAGATGCTCTTCACCACTGGCTCAAAGCGCATGGCGAGTTCTGGATCAGTGGCGATCACTTCATGCGCGATGGCGCGGAAGATGCCGGCTGACAGACCTTCAGCAAGTTTCAGCATGACGTTTCCAACAACGCCGTCAGTGATGATGACATCRGCTTCGCCGTTGAATACGCCGCGTCCTTCCACAAAGCCAGTGAAATTCAAGTGATCAAATTGGCGGATCAGGTCGCGGGCGTTTCGGATCAGATCCGTGCCCTTTTGCTCTTCACCACCAACATTCATCAGCGCCACGCGTGGGTTCTTCATGCCCATGATTTC
>NSIA01000015.1 GCA_002737585.1 Planctomycetaceae bacterium
CATCGCTGACAGCCGACCCTGTTTCCGGTAATCTTGGTCGCCCTGATGTTGAAGTATGAATTGTTCACCGATGGAGCGTGCTCCGGCAACCCCGGCCCTGGCGGTTGGGGATTTATTTTGCGCGGTGGGGACCTTCCGCACGAACTCTTGGAGAGCGGCGGGGAGCTTGGAACCACCAACAATCGCATGGAACTCACCGCGATTATTCGGGGGCTTGACGGACTTCCTGACGGCGCGCAGGTGCTGGTTACTACCGATAGCGATTACTGCGTCAAGGGACTGAATGAGTGGATTGAAGGCTGGAAAAAGCGTGGTTGGCGCAAGGCTGACAAGTCACCGGTACTGAATCGTGATCTCTGGGAATTGCTCGACGCGCATCGAACCCGCCTGCGGGTGCGTGCGACATGGATTCGTGGCCACAATCAGCATCCGGAGAACGAGCGATGCGATCAATTGGCGGTTGCCGCGATCGATGAAGTGCGGCGAACGCGCCAAAGTGTGCACATTCGTGGCGCATAACTGCGCTGATCATTCGGTGAATGCAAAGCGATTGTGTTGCCGCGGCGGTTGCGATGATTGGCAATTCTCGCTATCGTTCACCCCTTCACCCAAACGGAAACATAGATAGAACCATGCCAACGATCAATCAGCTCGTCCGCAAGCCCCGCCGTTCGCCGGATGCGAAATCGAAGGTCAAGGACCTCGCAGCATGCCCGCAAAAGCGTGGCGTTTGCCTCCAAGTAAAGACCGTCACCCCGAAGAAGCCGAACTCCGCGCTCCGTAAGGTTGCACGTGTACGTCTCTCCAACGGCAAGGAAGTCACCGCCTACATCGGCGGCGAAGGCCACAACCTGCAGGAGCACTCAATCGTGCTCGTGCGTGGTGGTCGCGTTCGCGATCTTCCTGGTGTTCGTTACCACATCGTTCGTGGCACGCTTGACTGCCTCGGAGTGGAAGGCCGCAAGAAGGGCCGTTCGCAGTACGGTGTGAAGAAGAAGGCTGCTGCCTCGAAGAAGAAGAAGTAATCACGCACCTTGGTGAGCGGGCTGTTCCCGCCCACCGTTCCATCACGTATCGGCGAGTAATTCCGCGCTTACCTCAGGGACCTTTGTCCCGCGCGGCATGAAACCACCGGCTTTCGCCGGTTTCGCCAGAAGGAGACGAGAGATATGCCCAGGAAGTTCACCGCTAGCGAATCGCAACTCAAGCCTGACGCCCGCTATCAGGACAAGGTTGTTGCCAAGTTCATCAACTGCATGATGTACGGCGGTCAAAAGGGTCCAGCCACACGCGTTGTGTACGACGCGTTCGATGAGATCCAGACCCGCCTCGACAAGGATAAGAACGAGAACATGCCGAAGACGGCGATCGAACTCTTCCAGAAGGCGTGCGACAACGTGCGTCCGGCTGTTGAAGTTCGTTCCAAGCGCGTCGGCGGAGCCAACTACCAGGTTCCGATGCAGCTGAACCGTCGTCGTCAGCAGAGCCTGACCTTCCGTTGGATCATCGACGCGATTCGCTCTGAGCGTGGTCGTCCGATGCACCTTCGCCTGGCGAAGGAACTGATGGACGCAGCGAAGAACGAAGGCAAGGCAGTGACCACTCGTGAGAACACGCACCGTATGGCTGACGCCAACAAGGCGTTTGCACACTTTGCTTGGTAATCGCCTGCTCCGCAGCTTGATTTACTGAAATTTCCCGAAGCGCCAAGCACAAACTTGGCGCTTCGGTGTTTTTCTTTATCGCTCCGGTGTTTTTCTCTATCGTTGTGTCTATGTCTGACTCGTTGCCCGATCCGCAGTCTCGCCACCATCGGCAGATGATCTTGCCGGGGTTTGGCGTGGCGGCACAGGCGCGTCTGGCCGGGGCGCATGCGCTTGTAGTCGGTTGTGGCGCGCTCGGATGCGCAGCGATTGACTTGCTTGCGCGCGCAGGTGTTGGCACGCTGACGCTGGTGGACCGCGATGTGGTGGAAGTCACCAACTTGCAACGGCAGTCCCTCTATGTAGACGCGGATGCGCGCGCTGGTGCGCCGAAGGCAGAAGCGGCGAAGCGTCGCGTGCAGGCGATCGATCCGGCATTGCGTGTGCACGCCTGTGTTGAGCATCTTTCATCTGACAATGTTGAAGAGTTTGTCAACGATTGCGATGTGATCATTGACGGGCTTGACAACTACCGAACGCGCTACCTCTTGAATGATGCGGCGGTGAAACTTGGCAAGGCGTTCGTGCACGCCGGTGCGGTGGCGATGCGGGGCACATCGATGCCGATACTTGCTGGCGTAGTCGGCGCGCTTGGAATTCCAAGGTCTGACGCCCCGTGCCTGCGGTGCGTGTTCCCCGAAGTACCCGCGCCGGGCGAGGGCGAAACGTGCGATACGGCCGGAGTGTTTGGTCCAGCGGTGGCCATGGTCGGCGCGTATGCGGCAGGGCAGGCGATCAAGTTGCTGGCGGGGCGCGCGGACCTGTTGGATGTCTCATTCTGGTCGATGGAACTTGAAACGAATCGGATGTCACGCATGTCGCTCGCGGGGGCGGGGCGGGCGGAGTGCCCATGTTGCGGCGCTCGGCAGTTTGAATTTCTGGACGCGGAAATTGATGGCCGGTGCACAGTGTTGTGCGGACGCAATGCGGTGCAGGTGCGCCCGGCGTCGGTGGCGCACCTCGACCTTGCGCGCCTGCAGTTGCGGCTCGCGCCGCTTGGGAACTTCGTCATCACCGATGGCTTGCTGGTGGGTGCGCTGCAGGGGTCCTTGGAGTTGTCAGTATTCCCGGACGGCCGGGCCATTGTGCGCGGCACCACGGACCCGGTGATTGCGCAAACCACTTACGACCGCTGCATCGGACAGTAATGAAATTTGCTTAGACTGCGGGTCTTATGACATACGCTCAATACGTCCTTCCCGGTCTGAACCTTGGTCTGAACTACGCCGAGACGCTCGCCAAGACCATTCCTGCTGACAAGTTTGCACACTTCCCCGCAAAGGATGTGGTGTGCCCCGCCTTCTACATGGCGCATCTGTCCATCTATCCGCATCGCGCGCTCGGCATGCTCGGCCGCCCCGATCTCATCGTTCCAAATCCTGCTGGTTGGGATGATCGCTTCAAGGCTGGTATCGAAGCCGCGCCTGGCGAGTATCCGTCCAAGGACGAGATCATGAAGCACTTCACCGCCGGCTACCAGTCCATAGCCAAGGCACTTGAAACTGCTCCGGATTCCGTCTTCGCTGAGGAAAATCCTGGCGAAGGTCGCATGAAAGAGATGTTCCCGCACAAAGGTGCCCTGATCACCTTCCTGTGCATCGGCCACATGCAGATGCACCTTGGGCAGATCAGTGCATGGCGACGCATCATGGGCCTCGGGAGCGCCATGTGATGCGCGTAGCGCGGGTGCTTCGATCGACGATCGCAGTATTCGCGCTGTTGCTATCGGCAGTCATCACTGCACCCGTCATGGCGGGTAGCGATGCCGTGCGCTACGCCATCGGCGCCATTGATCTGCTGCCGCTGAACGCCGTGCTTGCCATGCTTGATGGCGCAGGGGTGACTACCCCGCGCAGCAGCGTGTTGGATGCATATGAACGCTATCTAGCGGATTGGCGCACTGCGGAACTTGCGAACGCAGCGAAGCGAGGTGCCAGTAGTGGCACAGACACGCCCAGCCGCTTGTTTGGCGACCGCCCGATTGCAGAGTCCCGGGCCACCGTGCTGCAACAGCTCACGGCACTTGACGCGTGTGCCGCACAACGCGAACGTCTTGAGGATGCGCTCTTTGCCGCCATCGCTGTGGCAAGCGATGAATCAATGCGTCCCAAGATCGCCAGTGTGCGGGCGCAACGAGCGTTGCAAAGCGCGGTCGCTGATCAACCCTCCGACACCGCGTCACTGGGCGCGCAACTTGCAGAGTTTGATGTTGAAGCCGCTCTCATGCGCGCACTTCCAGACGACCATGACGCACTTGCAGCCGCGATGACCGCGTTAGAACCAACCCGCGCCCGTCGGATCGCTGCTATCCGCGCGTTGTGCCAAGGCGTGCGCCAATCGCGCCTGGACTTTGCAGCAGACATGGATCGCCTGGGCGTTTCAAAGATGTCCATGCTGGACTACATGGAACTGCGTGCTGCTGATCTGGCATCGCGCTCTCCTGATTCCGATGATGAGCCCGTTGCCGGAACGGAGTTTGCGCGCGTCGCTGGCGGAATGAGTCAGGCATATTTGGACAAACGTCAGAAACTCAGTGGTCCGGCGTCCGCGGTATTGCGCGCGCAGTGGGACGCGTGTCGCGTGCTGTTGGAAACGCTTCCGCCACGCGCGCGCTGGAAATTTGCGCTCCGCCTCTGCGAGGAGGTGTACGACTTCAACGCTTGTAATGATCCAAGTACTGGAATCCCACTGGGCGGATTGCTGGCGCCACTTGTGCGGCCAACCCTTGACAACGCCTGTCGCGAATGCCTTCATACCGCCATCGAAAAATGGCGGGTCGACTTCCCGGCATTCTTGGTTGATGCGGGTAGCAAGCTTGTTGACCGCCAGTATCAAGCGCTGGGAAAGGTTGACGAAAAAAACCAGTGGTATCAGGCGACCCTAGCTATCAGCGAACAATTCGCCAAGGAGTTTGCGGCGTTTGATAAGCGCGCACTCGCCCCGTGCGGCGCAGGTTGTGTTGGCAACGATGAAGAATCACCAGACTGGTCATTGCTTGCCGGCATTGCTGAAGCGAAGATTTTCGTCGATGCGGCCAAGGCGGAGGAGTTGGAAGCCGAAGAGGCAGCACAAGGCGAAACCGCTGATCCGCTGTCCGTGGCACTTGCACAAGCAAACGGTAATTACACTCCCACCAGTTCATTTGCGGACTTGCAAGYGCTGCTTGCCACCCTTCGTTCCTTTGGAATGCCGGAAGAATCTGCAGACACCATYCGCGGTCTGCATGCGGATTACTTGAAGCGCTGGGACGAAGTTGTCGAGCCGTTAGAGGCTGCGTATGACGAGTCGTTCCGCTTT